>JAOUKG010000021.1 GCA_029882725.1 Cyclobacteriaceae bacterium | reverse complement strand
TTTACATCCGGGGGGCATTCCTCACGGACCACATCCCGGAACAGTAGAGAAAAGTATTGGAGCCAGGGAAACCCATGAAATAGCCGTTATGATTGACACCTTTAAGCCTTTGTATTTAACATTAGATGCATTGGAATATTTGGATACAGATTACCCCTACAGTTGGCGGTAGAGCTTCAATACATTAGACTATATTATCAAAAAATCATCTACTCCAATCTTTATTTCGGCCATGTAAAAATAAATGTGGTGCCTTTTCCTTCGGTAGACTCAACACGGATTTTACCACCATTTTGATTGATTAATTTTTTTACGATTGACAGGCCAATACCAGTGCTGTCAATATGATCGGGGTGATTTCCCTTTTTAAACAATTGGAATATGTTAGGTAATAAATAGGAAGGAATACCTGGGCCATTATCGGAAATTTTAAACTCAAGTAAGTCTGAATTTTCTGTACATTTTACCTCTATAACTCCTTGTTTTTTTGGTTGATGATTGTACTTGATGGCATTACTTATCAGGTTGGAAAAGATTTGTTCAATTTGATAAGGATTTGCCAGGATAACTGGAAAATCAGATTGAATTTTTATATCTATTTCCTCAGGATTGTTTAAATGTTTTACAATTGATTGAAGAATAGGGGTTATGTTTATTTTTCCTATACTTGCTTTTATCAAACCCGCTTGGGAATATTCAAGAATACCATCTACTAATTGTTGTGATTTTATTGAACGCTCTTTAATCATGTCAAAGGATTCTTTCATTTCCCCTTCCAGAAGATTGGGGTTTTCATCTTCAATGATTTTTAAAAGTTGAACAATTCCCCTCAATGGAGTTTTAAGATCATGTGAAACAATATGCGCAAATTGTTTAAGTTCTTCATTGAGATATTCCAGGTGTTCATTCTTTTTCTCAATTTCCTTTAAATGGATATTAAGCTGTTTTTTCTGTTGTTCGACCCGATCCTTTTGAGTTTCTATGATTCTTTTTTGCTTAAGGATTATTTTAATCCTGTTATTCATTAACCATGCAAATAGCACAAAAAGCAAAAGCACTATTATAACAAAGTAAAGTTGTTGTCGTTGTTTAATAGCTTCAATTTGAAGTTTTTCATTTTCTGCTTCACTAGCAGCCAATAATGCCTCTGCAATTTTTTCCTTTTCGGCATTTTTAAGGCTGTCGGTAAGTGCTTTTTTCTCGTACTTATACTTATACTCCTGGTGTATTAAAGCAGTAACGGTTTCTTTATTAAAAACGCTGTCTCTCATTTGAACAAACAGTTCATAATAATTAAGTGCGCCTTTAAAATTATTTTCTTTTTTGGCAATGATGTATAGAGTTTCTGCAGCATTTCGGATATTGACAGGATAGTTTAATTCATTTGAAATTGTCAAACTTCGAAGTGCATATGTTTTTGCCTCTTTTATTTTTCCGAGGGAAATTAAGGTTGTTGAAATGTTATTGAGGGTCAATGAAATGCCATTTTTGTCATCCAATTCTTCCATGATCTTTAAAGCATCATTGAAATAGGTTAATGCTACGCTGTGATTTCCCATACCATTATAAACAAACCCAATATTTCCCATGGAAATAGCTATTCCCGATTTGTCTTCCAATTCTCGTTCAATTTTTAAACCCCGGTTAAAATAGTTGAGGGCTTGCTCCCATTGTTTCTGGTCTTTATGAATTAGCCCAAGATTGTTCAGGCATGTTGCTATACCGTATTTATCATTGAGTTCTTCTCTTATTTTAAGACTTTTGGAGTAGCTATCTACAGCCTTTTCTATCTCATTTTGCTTGTAGTGTATATAGCCAATACCGTTAAGTGCCAGTGCTATTCCTTTTTGGTTTTCAGTTTCTTCTTCTATTTGAAGACTTTTGAAATAATATTCAAGGGCTTTTTCAATCAGGCCTTGATTGAGATATATGTAACCAATGTTTATGAAGGTCCCGGCTACGCCTGTTTTGTCTCCAATTTCCTGCTGAATTTCCAGACCCTGCAAGTAATACTCCAAAGCCTGATCAATTTCACCACGACTATTGTGATAATACCCTTTATTGTTTAAAGTAGCAGCGTAGGATTTTCTAAAATGTATTAAAGAGCTTGAATCAGTGGTTTTGGTAGTTTCCTCTTTTATAAAATCATGGATCCATTGGTTGTATTTTGGCCATACTTCATCATCCCAACTTTCTTCTACTATAGCACTTATTGCATTGATTTTACAGGTGTCATTTTCACAATTAGTATACAAAGTCAATAATGAATCAATGAGATTTTTGTCTCTTTCCGACAATGTTGAAAGGTCCAGACTATCTATAAGATATTTCGAAGAATCAGCAAAAATTTGTGAAAAAGCGGACGTAGTAGAGATGAGAGAGAAAAAAACAAAAAGTATACACAGCTTTGATTTTACTGTAATCATCAAACATTCGATTTTAAAAAATTTGTATAAATAAACGGTTAATAGCAAAGCCATTTAAATAGAATAGGATATAATAAAAATAAGAAAAAAAGATCAATTCTACTGCAATTTTCTCTTATTCTCCACTGTTATACCCGAACCTTCTGCAAGCATAACAGACCGGGGTTCCATGCTATTTAAGAAACCAAACTCAGATCCATACACTGCACCAAAGTCAACATCAATTTTGTGGTTTTTAATATTGTATTTCATCCATTTGGGATGTGTAACTTCGTATTCGTTGGAAGAATGTTCATTTATTTGAGCATACCCCCAATAATGTTCGGTGATGAATTCAGCCTCACTTTCACCAATGATTTCTGTGGCAACTTTATCGGCAGTAACTTGAAAAGAATTCCATTTCCCTTTTTTCTTCCATTGGTATTCTACAATTCGGGTGTCCTGCTTTTCTTGCCAGAGGTGCTTCATAGGCATAGTTTCGTAGTTTTCTTTATAAACAGTATTGGCAACCCAGGTAAGTGCTGGTTTGGGTACAATTTCTTTGATAAAGACAACTCCCCTTTTCCATTCATCACCCTCCTTTCTTTTTACATAAAACCTCAGGTTTACCTCTTCAAAATTGATATGGAAAGGTATTTTAATTCCCAATAATTTGGTGTTGAGAAACATAAATCCAACCAAACTAACGTAACAGCGATTCTCCCATAAATCCAATTCGGTTCCATAGGGAATGTGTTTTGTTAATAGGCTGGGGTCGATTTCGTAATTTGCCAAAGCCAGTTTTCTCCATTCCGCTTTTAAGAAACTCATGTGTTGTTATTTTTTTCCAAATTGTTCAAGCCTTACTTAGATTCTTATCAAGCCATAAGAACCTCAGTAAGGTTCGAAATTTCGGAAATAAATATTTAAATAACCGTTTTTAAATATTTATTTCCGAAAGCCATTTGAGAGAGCTCTTCGTGGAGTTTATAAACGACTATTTTATATAGATTCCGCTTTGAAGTTCAATTTTATTTTCATTAAGTCCATTTAAAATATTGCCGAGTTTATCTTTGGTTGAGGAGCCCATAAGTACATTTAACCCCAATTTGGGAGGGCCATGAAGTTTAAGTTTCTCAAATAAACCATTGAGAAATTCTATGGCTTTGCCCGTTTGGTCTGTTACTTTCATTTTGTTGAAACCAAGGGATTTTAAAATGCTTTCCATATTAGATACCGTTCCTAAAAAACTAACAGAGGAATCGTTGGCCCAGGGAACAGGGTAGTTTACATCCTGATTTTCCTTTTTAAAAATATCGTAGTAGATCAAGGAACCTTTGTCTTTCAACACTCTGCTTATTTCTGAATAAAATTTGGTTTTATCTTCAATATTCATTTGAACGTGTTGAGTCCACACAACGTCAAATGTGTTGTTTCCAAAGGGCAAATCAAGAGCATCTCCCTGAACGAATTCTGTTTTTCCATCAAGGTTTACCAATTCTGATAGTTTTTGAGCTGTTCTGATAAATTCGTGGCTCATATCGATACCTGAAACAGTACAGTTAAATTCATCGGCCAACATTCTACAAGGGCCACCTAGTCCACAGCCTACATCAAGGACATGCTTTTCTTTAAAATCGAAATCATTTACAAGTTCTTTGGATACCTCTGCACCTCTTACGTGGAACTCATCCACTCCGGCGATGTGAGTACGTGATACTGCATTTAATTCAATACCTTGTTCTTTTAATCTGTTAAGAATGTCCTCGAATAATCCATTGAGGTGGTACTGATTTTCAATAAGGGTGTTGGTAGGGTTCATGGCGTTTTATATTAAGTGTAATACAATACGAGTACTACAATTTAACCCAATTAATCCAAATTCGCTAGTTTTTGGTGCCCTTAAACAAGGTTTTGCAGGGTAATTTACAACATGATAACCGGTGATGGGTTCAAATTTCTATACGCTTTTCTTTCATAATAAAGACCTATAAGGTTTTGAACCTAATAGGTCTTTCGAGTGTGAAGAATTTCCATTATTGAATGGGATAAGATTAAATGTCCCGTTCAGTTTCAAATGTTGATTAGCCTTGTTTTTGCTCTATTTATTAAGCGGAGCCATTAAAAGGCCTTTTTTCAATGCTTCTGATAGTGCGGCAGGAATTTCAGCTTCGGCAAGTATAACCATTGCTTTTGCCTCTTGTACATTGGCGATCATTTCCTGTTCCAGTGCTACAGCCATGGCCCGTTTTTCTTCGGCTTTGGCCTTGGCTACGTTCAGGTCGGCATTGGCTTGATCTATTTGGAGTTTTGCCCCAATGTTTATTCCAATATTTATGTCGGCAATATCAATGGATAAAATTTCATAGGCAGTTCCGGCATCCAAACCGTTATTTAAAACTTGTTTTGAAATTTGTTCGGGGTTTTCAAGTACTTCCAAATAACTTTTGGCATTTCCAATGCTTGAAATAATACCTTGTCCTACACGAGCCTGAATAGTTTCTTCCCCGGCACCACCTACAAGTTGTTTGAGGTTGGTTCTAACGGTTACCCTGGCTTCAGCGATAAGCTGAATACCATCGGCAGAGATTCCTGTGATGGCAGGAACAATAACCATATAGGGAGTAACAGATACCTTTACAGCTTCCAATACATTACGTCCGGCCAGATCAATGGCAGTAGCATGTCTGAAATCGAGGTCAAGGTTGGCTTTATTGGCCATAATCATTGCCTTTATCACAGCAGTTAAATTACCGTGAGCCAAATAATGCGTTTCCATTTGACTGGTTGAAATTTTTTCAATTCCCGATTTATGTGCGGTGATCATGGACCGAACAATTAATCCGGGGGGTACTTTTCGGATTCTCATAAATAGTAATTGGAAAAGCCCAATACGAACATTTGAAAACTGAGCGGTAATCCACAGGTTAATGGGTATTACAACAAAAAAGAACCAAAAGCCAAAAATAATGGCCAAAACAATAAACAGGAATGTATAATCCATTTTTGAGTTGCTAGGAATTAGATATTAGACTACGAATGTACTCCAAGTTAGTCAAGTTTTTTTAAGATATCAGATATATATTTCATTTAAAGGTAATAATCCCGATAGAGGTCTTACCTTTGTATTCTGATAAGTGTATGTTGATATGTTTGTTAATCTATATAATTCTTAAAAATTAATTCGTGGATGCGGCTATAGGCTGTTTATTCAAAGGTTTACTCGCCAACATTTTGCTACAACACTTATTCGAATACAATTACTTTAATATTAATTATGACATTTACTGAACTGGGTATTATTGAACCCATCTTAAAAGCACTCAAGGAAGAGGGCTATACACATCCTACACCTATACAGCAACAAGCAATACCTGTTTTACTTGAAGGGAAAGATTTATTGGGCTGTGCTCAAACCGGTACAGGAAAAACGGCTGCCTTTGCTATTCCTATCTTGCAAAACATGCTAAAGGGTTATAATTCCCGTGATAAAAAGAAAATCAGGGCTTTGGTTGTAACGCCTACACGTGAACTTGCAATTCAAATTGCAGATAGTTTTACAAATTATGGTCGCTTTACGGGATTAAAAAACACGGTTATTTTTGGTGGTGTAAAGCAAGGTTCACAAACCAAAGAACTGGCAAAAGGTGTGGATATTTTAGTTGCAACACCTGGTAGACTTTTGGATTTAATCAATCAAGGCTTTATAAATCTTAGAGATGTGGAATATTCGGTACTTGATGAGGCCGATCAAATGTTGGACATGGGATTTATTCATGACATCAAAAAAATCATTGCCAAGCTGCCTTATAAAAGACAATCCTTGTTTTTTTCTGCAACTATGCCTCCAGATATTGTACAGCTTTCCCAGAAAATATTAGGAGATCCTGTTAAAATCTCTGTAAGTCCTAAGCAAGCTACGGCAGAACGTATTGAGCAGGAAATTTATTTCGTAGCGAAAAAAGACAAGCCGGCCTTGCTCTACCATATACTTGATGAAACTAATTACTTTTCGGTGTTGGCATTTACAAGAACGAAACATGGAGCAGATAAGGTTACTCACTTTTTACATAAAAAGGGAATAAAAGCGGAGGCAATTCATGGTAATAAGTCGCAAAACGCAAGGCAACGTGCGTTGAAAAATTTTAAGGATGGAAGTACTCATGTGCTTGTAGCTACTGATATTGCGGCAAGAGGTATAGATGTTGATGATTTGGCGTTGGTTGTAAACTACGACCTTCCCAACGTACCGGAAACATATGTGCACAGAATAGGCAGAACAGGAAGAGCTAGTGCCAGTGGCAAAGCCATATCTTTTTGTGATGGCGAGGAGAGAGCGTTTTTGAAAGATATTCAAAAGTTAATCAAACAAGAGGTTCCTGTTATTTCAGATCACCCGTTCCCCGATGATGGTACCATAGTGGCTTCCCAACAACAACCAAAACCGGCTAAAGGTGAAAGGTTTAAATCAAAATCTACTAAAAAGCAGAATACATATAGAAGCAGGAGATAGGGAACTGTCTTTGAACGCGGGATTTAGCTCTCTTTTTTATTAATGAATTGTATCCCTGAAGTTAATTCTTCTAAGATTTCGCGTATAGGGCGTATTGATTTAATATGCTCTATTGCGGGTCCTGCGCACCAAAAGGTTTTATAGGTGGCTTTAAAAGCCGCTTTTTCTATTTTTTTCATTCCTCTAAAGGCAATGAATAGCTTAATGTATTTTTTCAGGGTTTTATTTTTATGCATGAGGCGTTCCCAAAAACCTGCCTTGGCGCCGAGGGATTGTACATAGGGGGTATTGATAACAGTTAAATGAGATCCTGAAAGTTTGGTAGTAAGTACAATGTCTTTTTCGCCATACTCTATGAGAGCATTTCTATATTCGGATGAAATGCCGGCTTCTTCAGATGCCAGGAAAATGGTTCCCACAGAAACCCCTGCTGCTCCTAAGTTCATTACCTCATCTATTTGCCGGGAAGTAGCAATGCCTCCGGCAGAAAGTACGGGAAGGCTGCATACATCCAGAATACTCTTCAAAAGCTCGTTTTGAGATAATGGACCACAATGACCACCGGCTCTATTATTTACAGCGATAATGGCATCGGCTCCCAGGGCCTCCACTTTTTGTGCATATTTTGCATCTACTACATCACAAAATACTTTTATACCCAGAGGTTTACACTGTTTAATGGTTTCTTCGGGACTTCCCAATGAGGTGATGATATAATCTACTTTCAATTCCAACAGGGCTTTGAGCTGTTCCTTGTATTTTGGATTGGATTTATTTACAATAAGATTGATACCCAAAGGGCCTGCAGTCTGTTCTTTTATTTGCTTAATTGCTTCACGCAATTCCGGAATGGTTCTGTAGTTCAGGGCAGGAATGGCAGCTGTTACTCCAAATTTGAGTGCTTCTACTACCATGTTTACATTGGATACCAAAAACATGGGAGCCACTAAAATGGGGTATTTTATGCCTAGTAGGTCGGAGAGAGTCTTTTTTGTCATATGGGTAGTTTTAACCCAGCGTAAATTGCATTAACTATAGCAGTTTACCACACGGATTAACAATATAACAATAGATTTTAAGAAAAGGATGTAAACATCCAGAATTCCGTAGGGACTTAACGGGTCGTCTCTCAAAAAAACGTATTGTAGAGACGTAGCCCGCTATGTCTCAGGCTACGTCTCTAGACATTACACGTTTCTACAATAAATTAATTTCTTCTTCTTTTTCTGAATCCACCTGGGCCACCGCCACTTCGTGAACCGGAATCGCCTCTAGGCCGATCTCTGAAACTAGACTTTCTGCCTCTAAATTCGCCGCCTCCTCCAGAGGAAGATACGGTTTTGTTTTTCTTATTGGATTCATCGTCAAGGTTCACACGCAATTCTCTTCCTTCAATATCCATTCCGGTGAATTTTTCGGCAAGCCCTCTGTCTTGTTTATCATCAACTTCGAAAAAAGCGAAATTTTTCTGCATATTCACATCGCCGAAAGAGTTACGAGGTACGTCGCTATTGTCGGAGATAAAATGGATAAGATCGGCCTTTGTCATACCGTCGATTGTTCCAATATTTATAAAATATCGGTTAAAGCCACTTCTTCCTTTGCGGGGAGTTCTTTCTTCTCTGCTCTCTCTGCCATCTCGGCTATCTCTTCTTTCCCTGCTATCTCTGCCATCTCTGCCATCTCTTCTTTCGCGCCCATCTCTGCTATCTCTTTTACGGTCGTTGCCCGATTCATTTAAATTTGAATCTTCGCCTTCCTGAATCATAAGATGATCCAATTGGGTTGTAATGAGTCTTTTTAAGATATCTTCTTTACTTAGATGGGCAAACTGACCATGGAGGTGATTGAGAACCTCTTCTGCTTGGTCATCTACCTTGGTGTTGATAATTAAATTAGCCCAATTATTTACACGGCTATATTTCAATTCTTCAATACTAGGCACTTCAACTTTTTCAAAACTAACGTTTAGTCTTCTTTCTATTTCTGTAATTCTTCGGTTTTCCCTTGAATTGATAAGTGCAAGGCTTATTCCTTTTTTACCGGCTCTTCCCGTTCGGCCACTTCGGTGTGTATAACTTTCTATTTGATCGGGAAGTGTGTGATGAAAAACGTGAGTAAGGTCGTTTACATCAATACCACGTGCAGCTACATCGGTAGCTATAAGTAACTGCATGGATCGGGTTTTGAACCTTCTCATTACTGCATCGCGTTGTGCCTGGGATAAATCTCCGTGCAGAGCTTCCACGCCGTACCCTTTTTCACCCAATTGGTCGGCAATTTCTTGTGTTTCCCTTTTTGTACGGCAAAACATTATACCGCGCATATCGGGCTGAATATCCATGAACCTACGGATAGCAGGTAATTTATTGGATGTTTTTGTAATAATGTATTTATGGGAAATATCTTTGTTGGATTTATCGCCGGCAAATACGGAAACTTCCTTAGGAGAGTCCATGTATTTTTTTACGATTTTTCTGACAGCCGGAGGCATAGTAGCCGAAAACAACCAGGTCACACGTTCGTCGTGGGTATAGCTTAGGATTTCATCTATATCGTCAATAAAACCCATGTTTAACATTTCATCGGCTTCATCTAGTACTACATAACGGATGTCGTCAAGTTTTATGGCTTTTCTTTTTATCAAGTCAAGCAAACGACCCGGAGTGGCAACTACAATTTGTGTGCTGCGCTTCAATGCCTTTATTTGCCCCATAATAGAAGCACCTCCATAAACAACCTCTACGTTGATCTTGCGGTTGTTGGAAGCAAATTCAACCAATTGTTTTGCTGTTTGTTGGGTCAGTTCCCTAGTAGGAGCCATAATAAGTACTTGCGTTGCCGGATTACTCTCATCGATTAAATCAATAAGCGGTAAACCAAAGGCTGCAGTTTTACCAGTTCCGGTCTGGGCCAGTCCAATAAAATCAGTAGGATTGTTTTCCAAAAGGATAGGAATAGCTTCTTCCTGGATCGGGGTAGGTGTTTCAAACCCCATTTGTTGTAGGACGGAAACCGTTGTATCGGAAAGTCCCAACTTTGAGAATGTATTCAAAAGGATATTTTTTAATGAACTGCAAAGGTACGGAATAATTGAGAATTGAAAGTTTTTAATTAAGAATTATTGTTTACAGTGCGGTATATGCTAATAGTGACGCCTAATATTTTTGTCTTAACTACAATTGAAAAACAGGTAATAACCAATAATCATTATCTATGCTTCAGTTTTCTCCAAAGGGTATTAATTTTCCAATCACTGGCCACAGCACAAGCAAAAACACAATCAAACAGAAGAATTTCATTAACTACTTCTCCTAATTCATCCGGCATTACTCAGGAAAAGAATTAAAGATAAATTGGGAAGTACATACCTAATTTATAGTAAGAATGGAATACAACATTAGCTTCACGAGATAATTAACTCATCGCAGCCAAATGGTGGTCGTCATGGTCGGCTACAAAGGTAAAAAGGGCAAGGGTGTTCATGGGAATTTTTAAACGAGGGTGTAAGGACGATTTGAATATTTCTTCTTCATTGAGTTTTTTTAGTTTATCAATGGTTTCATTTCTCAGTGAAGTAAATTGCTCCAATAGTTCTGAGGGTGATTTCTTGTTATGGTTGGCTTCATCTGTTTTGGTATTGTTCAAATCGGCATTCCGAAGATATTCTTTACCTTCCAATATATCCTGAAGGCGCTGCTGCCATAAGGGTTCTAAATCGCATAAGTGACCAATATGTTCTAAAACAGACCATTTGGAGTCGTGTTTTACCCTTAATTGCTTTTCAGGAATATGTTTGAGATTTTCTCTCAGACGAAGGGGAGCTCCTTCCAATCTTGAAATAAGGGAAGGCATAATATTTTGATCAAAGTCAAAACGAAATTTTCTCGAAAACCAGGGGGTTTGGTCCATAACTTTTACAAGGTACAAAAATTTAAATCCTGCAACGTAAGCCGGATCAAAGTGTAGCTCGAACTTCGTCCAGTTTTAGTATCATGCTTTCGGCCCGGGTTTCAATCCAAATGTTATATTCTTCAATGGCCTGAACCCTGAGTTCATTGGTTAAATAGCCTTCTTCAACCATTTGGGTTAAACCTGCAACTTTAGACCAAATACCAATGTTGGAAACGAAATCCGTATCCGCTTTTTGACAATGTTCATCGGAATTTATTTTTTCAATATTGTTAAAACCATTCTTCTTGAGTAGAGCCGGCAAATCTTTGGCCATTTGATTGCTCATGCCTGCATCCGACCTCCATTTTAAGAATATTTCGTAGAATTTCAGCATGCTTGCAGGTGGGGTAGGTTCCCATTCGATATCCGTATGGTTGTAATCAAGTATGGAAATTTGTCCGTTGGCCTTTAATAAAGATTTCATTTTTTGCAATGCGCTATCTACCCCGCTCAGCCATTGCATTGTTCTTGCAGATATGATTAAATCGAATTTTTCAGTGTGTTGAAAGTCATTGATATCGGCATGGATCAGTTCCATATTTTTTAAATGTCCGTAATGTTCTTTTCCGCTGGAAATAAATTTTTCGGTATTATCAATACCTATTATTTTTCCATTTTCACCAATAACCTTGGCAATATCCTTGGTGATAGCACCTGTGCCACAACCTACATCCAGAATTTGCATTCCTTTTTTTAGAATAGGAATTAGTGTTCTGTAATCTTTTTCAAGGGTTCTATTGTCGAATATTTTGGAGGCTTGAGATCCGTTGCGGTTGATTTGTTTTTGCATGGGGGGGGTATAGTATTATGTTATGGGACCGGATGGACATCCGGACCAACCTGGGTAGTATTATGATAAGGGACCGGATGGACATCCGGACCAACCGGGACCAACCTGGAGAAATTATAAGGGTTGGTAAAGGCAAATATGGGAGCAACCCTTTTGGTTGCTCTTCGCCCATGGGGCAATTATATTTGTTTGGGTAAATATGGGCAACCGCGAGGATTGCCCGTACTTACGATTTAAATCAAATATTGAAAAAGATGGGGTTTTTCATTGATGTATTCGCCGAAAAAGTGTCTTTCTTTCATTCGTTCCATGAGTGGCTCAAGGTCTTCGCGGGATTTAAGTTCTACACCTACTAGGGCGGGGCCGGATTCACGGTTGGTTTTCTTATGATATTCAAAATGTACAATATCATCGTCCGGGCCGAGAACTTCTTCCACAAACTCCTTTAAAGCACCTGCTCTTTGAGGGAATTTAACAATGAAGTAGTGCTTTAATCCTTCATAT
>JAOUKG010000554.1 GCA_029882725.1 Cyclobacteriaceae bacterium | reverse complement strand
GTACTCCAACGAAATAGCATTGAAGAATTCTCGCAAAATTATTTATGGAGGTGGGATATTGAAGTTAATTTCCATGAATAAAAAACGAATTCAGGCTGCGGACAGGCTCAGGTAAGGCATGAGGTATCCGTTAGTAAAATGCCTGAATTTATAGTGTCCAATGTTATTATTGGCCGAAGCAAGAATGAAAAAACTTAAACCCGTCGAATTACCCAGATCAAAATGGTCTCCTAAAAAATCCTGTAAAGACAAAAACACGGGGAACTTAATGAACGAATTTTGTGCTCAAATTTGGTTGAAATATATGGGGATTAATTTCTCCCACTGCGTGGACATACAAAAGATGACTATGAAGTCACAAAAATTCGTAAACCCCTTTTTTTCAGCACATTTTTAAACTAGAAATTAGCCAAACTCCAGACGACCCCTACCTTTAGGTTCGATTGACGTTTCGGTACATTTTCCACCGGGTTGAACGAAAAGGATCCTTATCCTTTTCGTTCAACCCGGTGTTATTTTTGGGCGACCTCCCTACGGGAGTCGTTAAAGGTTACAATAGCCTTAACTTAACAACATTGATAACCCAGAGTTCAACGAGTCTCCCAATCCTCAACAACAGGATGCTTCTCCTCGAAGTCTGTTTGCTCCTGATACCATGTTCCCAGTTGTAAAATAGCATTGTCTTTATACAACCCGCCAATAAAGGTAATACTTGTGGGAGAACCCTCTTCATCAAAACCATTGGGGATAGAAATTGCAGGATGCCCGGTGAGGTTGGTCATCAACGACTGATTTCCTCCACTGGTTGGGGAAATAATAACATCCACCTCTTCAAATGTTTTATTTAACTTTTCAATGAGTACGGCTCTGTATCTATTGGCCTGAATATATTCTACAGCCGGAATCAACTGCGACTGCCTAAGTGTTGTTGGCCTGGCAAAACGAGTTTGTCTTACCATGAGGTCATCAAGGTTTTTATATACCAATTCATCAAAAAGAGCTCCACTTTCGGCCCGGATGATGGTGGCCATAGAACCAAAAGGTATGGAGTCAGGCATCTCCAATGGGATTAATTCAAAACCTTCTTTTTTTAATAAATCAAGAACGGCCAAGTCGTTTTCTTTATCATCGTACTCTTCGTCAAAAAGTTCCTTGAAATAGCCAACACGCAGTTTTTGGACATCAAGTCTATATTTGAAGGCATAAGGAACAGTAGCGCGATCTTTATCGTCATAACCGTAAATAGCATCCAGCACAATGGCGCAATCCAGGCTGTTTCTTGCAATAGGCCCCAACTTATCCATACTCCAGCTGAGGGTCATGGCTCCGTATCTGCTTACTCTACCAAAAGTGGGACGCAGACCTGTGATACCACAAGTACTTGAAGGAGAAATAATCGAACCCCATGTTTCTGAACCTATGGAAAAGGGCACCAAACCCGCAGACGTTGCCGAACCCGGCCCGGCCGAGGAACCCGAAGCTCCCTGTTCGAGATTCCAGGGATTTTTTGTTTTACCTCCATACCACACATCTCCACTGGCCAATGCCCCTGAACTTAATTTGGCAATCAAAACCGCTCCTTGTGCATTTAACCTTTTAACCACTTCCGCATCTTCATCGATGAGCTGGTCTTTGAAAGGGGATGCACCCCAGGTGGTATTGTACCCTTCGGTACTCAACAAATCTTTTATCCCAAAAGGGATTCCGTGTAAAACACCCTTATAATTTCCACTGGCTATTTCCTTATCGGCCCGACGAGCTTCTCTTAGTGCCCTTTCCTCGGTAAGAGTAATAACCGAAGACAAAAAAGGATCATACGTTTTGATTCTTTCTATATAAAAGGCGGTTAGATCTTCCGAAGTAATCTGCCCTGTTTTTATCAATCCGGCCAATTGGGGAATAGGCAAAAAGGCAAGTTCTTCTTTCGATATTGGAAGCTTGACCGTTGTGTCGGCCACCCACTGATGATCGGTGCCATTTTGAGTAAAATGAAACCCCTGGGGCCTGGGATCAAAATATAGTGCCATGCCCACATTGTTGTTAAGCGTATATTGCCTTCTTTCTTCATATCCTTTCAGATTCCTTTTCAGGTAATCTTGCATACTGTCGCGCTCGGAAGGAGTAAATTTAATGCCATACAATTGTTCTGCACCTGCAATGTTTTCAACGGTGACTCCCTGATTTACAGGGTAGGTAGTTTTGCAGGCATGGAGAATAAACAGTCCCAAAAAAGCAATGATGGTAGATTTGATAGTATTCATAAGCGCAATTTATGTATTTTTTTTAAACGTTTAATTTAACCTGTATCACCGTTTACTATTTAAAATTTCTTAAATTCATTATAAAATAAATTGATATGCTGACTTCAGAACTCAAGGCCCATTTACATAAACTTATAGATGAAACGCAAAATATGCAGCTTTTAAATGCTATCTACAATTTTTTTATAAAAAACAAAGTAAGTGACAGCGACAAGGTTTGGGGTAAACTTTCGAGTTCACAGAAAAAGAAAAAATCGGACTCTTTTGAGGGTTCAAAAGATGACAAAACCCATCTCTCCATAGATACATTAAACCTGAACAAGGTAATAGATCGGGCAGAAGAGGATGCTACAAAAAATAGAACAATCGAGGCAAAAGAGTTAAAAAATAAAATCAAAGAGTGGAGATAAGAATTCTTTGGACTGATACGGCTTTAGATCAATTCTACCTCCTATTATCCTCATTTTCTACCATGCTGATATACGAACGGTAGCGCTCCACTGCGATTTCCTTTTCAGAAACGGCTTTCTTCACTGCACATGCCGGTTCGTTTAAATGCAAACAGTTATTGAATTTACAATCATTTCTCAGTTCCCTGATTTCAGGAAAATAATCTCCAATTTCCCAGGGTTCCATTTCCAGCAAACCCAGTTCTTTGATACCGGGAGTATCGATTACTTTTGTGTTTTCAGAAAGAAAAAACATCTCAGCAAAGGTGGTGGTATGCTTACCCTTATCTGAAAAGGTAGAAATCTCGTCTGTTTTTTGATTAATATCGATGTCGAGCATATTCAGAAGGGTAGATTTTCCC
>JAOUKG010000020.1 GCA_029882725.1 Cyclobacteriaceae bacterium | reverse complement strand
ACTGGAAGCTGTGAGGTTACTCAACCTTACCGAAAAAACAAGAATCTATCAGGCTTCCACTTCCGAGTTATACGGATTGGTACAGGAAATACCACAATCCGAAACCACCCCTTTTTATCCCCGTTCTCCCTATGCAGTAGCTAAATTATATGCCTATTGGATTACAGTTAATTACAGGGAAGCCTACAACATGTATGCTTGTAACGGAATCCTGTTTAATCACGAATCCCCTTTACGTGGCGAAACCTTTGTTTCCAGAAAAATCACAAGAGCGGCTTCCCGTATTGCCCTCGGACTTCAGGATAAGTTGTATCTTGGAAATATGGATGCCCAACGCGACTGGGGACATGCAAAAGATTACGTGGAAGCGATGTACCTGATTCTGCAACAAGATAAACCCGAAGACTACGTAATAGCCACCGGAGTAACCACCTCGGTAAGGGACTTTGCCAATTTGGCTTTTAAAGAAATAGGTGTTGAACTAGAGTGGGTAGGTAAAGGCCCCGAAGAAAAAGGACTTGTAAAATCCCTTAACAGCGATGCGAAGCTGGAAGTAGGACAAGAAGTAATTGCAGTAGATCCAAAATATTACAGACCTACCGAAGTAGATTTGTTGATAGGAGATCCAACAAAATCCAAAACCAAACTCGGCTGGACACCCAAATACGACCTGCAAAGCATGGTTACCGAAATGATGGAAAAAGACATGGAATTAATGAAAAGAGAAGCCCATCTGAACGGAACAGGATTTAAATCATATACCCACCACGAATAAGAAACAACTGAGAATTTGGTAAAGAGAGGAATTGTGAGCTTTATAATGAGATTTGTATATTTGCCAATATTATAATAGTGACCCTCATCAACTCAACAACTAAGTTACCCATTTCAAAAACGACTATTCTTAACAAAACGCATTATCTTGAAAACAAAAAGATATGCAAACAGTACAATCCTACCGGGATTTAGTCGTATGGCAGAAAGCAATGACATTTGCTAAAGAAGTAATTGAATTAGCAGATCAAAACACATCAGGGCGTAAACTTTATAGATTGTTAGAGCAGATACAAAGCTCGTCTTCATCTGTACCAATGAATATAGCTGAGGGATTAGGTAGAAAAGGAACGAAGGAATTTATACAATTTTTATATATTGCACGAGGTTCCCTTTATGAAACAATTACACTATTGGAATTATTCAAAGATTTAAATTGGACTCGAGAAATGGAATATAATAGTATAAATAAAAAAGGAGAAGAAATAGGAAGAATGTTAATGGGCTTGATAAAAAGACTGTCTGAAAAATGAAAATAAAAAACTTTTTAATAAGCTTTTTTGAGATTAAGCTTAAAACCACTATCCACTCACCACTAACCACTTCTTCTTCCCAAAGAAAGTCACTAACCACTAACCACTATCCACTATCCACTATAATAATAGCTCTACTATTATTATTCTCCTCCTGCGTGACCAACAAAAAATACCAATACCTCCAAAAAAACGATGTCAACCCCAAACGAGGAGAATTGAAAAAAGATGAAGTTTTGAGAACCTATGAAATAGACAGTTTTGTGTACCGCTTACAACCCGAAGATATACTCTCCATCAACTTTTACAGCAGTACCGATGAAACATTGGATTTCCTTTCTCAGAAAACAATGAACTCAGCAATGGGTTATGCGGGTAACCAAGGAACTCTTTTACTTTCGGGATTCTTGATAGATGAAAGTGGTAATGTAGAATTCCCGGTGATTGGAAATGTACAAGTGGCAGGGCTAACAGTTTTTGAGGCCCAGGACAAAATTCAAGTTATCGCAGAACAGTACCTGCAAACTCCCTTGGTGGAAATTAAGTTATTGAACTTCCGGTTTACCATATTGGGGGAAGTGAATGCCGAAGGTACTTACGTTACCTACAACAACCGGATTTCTGTGTTGGAAGCCTTGGGGCTGTCCGGAGGACTGTCTGAGTTGGCAGACAAGGGCAATGTGAAGATATTCAGACACCATGGAGACACTGTTTCGGTGTATTACCTCGATCTGAGGGAGGAGGGATTGGTTAATTCCCCCTTTTTTTATGTCAATCAAGGAGATGTAATTGTAGTACCCCCCCTGAAACAACGTCCTTTCAGAATGTATTGGGGAGAGAATATTTCCATATTTACTTCCACGTTGAGTGCACTTAGTACAATTCTCTTAGTTTATACTTTGATTAGATAATGGAAAATACTTATCAGTACACAGATCACAGTAAATCTTCAGGAATGTTTGATATCGATTACAAAAGGGTTCTGGCCAGAAGCCTGAAGTATTGGTACATCGTCCTCTTGTTTTTATCCGCATCCTTGTCTTGGGCCTGGTATCAGAATCGATACACACAAAGAATATTCCCCGTAAGTATGTCCATTATGATCAGGGAAGAAAAAGACAATATTGCTGCTGCGGAGATGTTATACTCTAATCCTCTTATAAAGCAATACCGGAATTACTTCAATGAAATCTACATCATCAAGTCTAAACCCTTATTGAAAAAAGTTGTACAGGACTTAGGGTTTGACGTAGTTTTTTATCGGGTTGGAAATATCAAAACTTCAGAAATATACAACCACATACAAGGAAGAGTGAAAATGTTGGAATTGAGAACTCAGGGTACTTTTCCAATGCAAATCAAACAAGGAAACCAATTTGTAATAGGCAATGGTAAAGATCAGTTGATTTTTGGATACAATGATACGGTAGATTTTAAAGGAAATAAATTTGTGTTTTTGAATTCCGATTCATTGAGTACAACGCACAGTATTTCAGAGAATTTTTTGATCTCTTTTCAAAACGCAGAAGCTATTTCTTCTGTCTATTCAGGTCGACTCAGTGTGAATTGGGCTGAGGAAGGATCTTCGGTACTCAATGTGAGCATCAACGGAAGCATCCCTGAGAAAGAGGAAGATTTTTTATCCAAACTGATGGAGGTATATCAGGAATACGATTTGGCCAGGAAAAATCTGGCCGCCCAACGAACTATTGAATTTATCGAAGCCCAACTGAAGAATGTAAAGGATTCGTTGATGCATTATGAACACCTGCTTACCGACTTTCAGGAGGCAAATAAATTCTCCCAACTGGGTACGGAAGCGGAAAGCTTGTACCAACGCCTAATCACGCTTGAACAGTCCAAATCCCAATTGTTGTTGATGCAAAATTATTATAAGTATCTCGATGAGCACATCAACAGCAACCTGGCACCCGACCAAGTGGTTTTTCCTTCTTCCGTAGGAATTGAAGATGCTGTTTTATCCTCCCTGTTAAGTAAATTGGTAGAAATGCAAATGAGGTACCGGGAGTACATCATCAACGAAAATCAGGACAATCCCCTGAGAACTCAATTAGGGGCTCAAATAGGGAATATCAAGAGGGATATATTGAAAAGTATCGACAATGCCCGGAGCCTTGGGAAATTAGATATAACTGAAATCAATAATCAGATTTGGGAAATAGAACAGCGTTTGGGACGTATTCCCGCTCTGGAGCAAACCTATCTAGGTTTAAAAAGAAATTACACCTTCAATGAGGGAATGTACAATTTCCTAATGCAAAAGAAATCGGAGGCTGAAATCACCAAAGCATCCACACTTTCAGATATTGAAATTGTTAATCCCCCCGTACAATCAGGAGGAGCCATTGTGCCCCAAGTAGGGCAAAATTACTTTACAGGAATCCTGGCAGGCCTGGGTATTCCGCTAGCACTTTTCTTTTTCATGGAATTCACCAATACCCGTGTGCAATCCAGAGAAGACATCAATAAGCTTACCCCCATTCCTGTGATTGCAGGAATTGGACATAACGATATTTCAGGCAACCTGATTGTCAATGATAAACCCAAGTCTTCACTGGCCGAAGCCTTTCGTTCGCTACGTTCCAATTTAAATTACTATTTGGGGGGGAAGGAAAAAGGGATCTTTTTGGTGACTTCCTATATTGCCGGGGAAGGAAAAACCTTTACTTCCATCAATCTGGCCAATGTATTTGCTCTTTCGGGAAAAAAAACGGTGTTGATTGGGGCTGATATGCGAAAACCCAAAATCTTCAGCGATTTTAATCTGCACAACGACAAAGGATTAAGTATGGTGCTGAGTGGACAAATAGACTATAGAGATGCCTTGCAACCCACTTTTATTGATAATTTGGTGTTGCTCAGTGCAGGGCCGGTACCTCCCAACCCTTCAGAATTGTTATTGGGAAAGAAATTAACCGGACTCTTGGAAGTGTTGAGTAAAGAGTTTGACTATATCATTATTGATTCCCCGCCAATTGCCCTTGTAACCGATGCCGATGTGCTTTCAGACCATGTGGACCACACCCTGATGATTACTCGTCAAAACGTAACACCCCGAAATGCAGTTCGCGATATCAGTGAATTGTTTGAAAGGGTGAATAAACGGGACAAAGTGAGTATTATTTTCAACGATATCCTCAAGGTAGCCCCTGGTTACGGATACGGTTATGGATATGGATATGGTTATGGTTATGGATACGGTTATTATGAGGATGATAGTATATCTAAAAAAAAATAAGACAGCATTTCTTTATATTATACTACTATTTAGAACAAACTAATTGCTAAACTCAACAATAGTAAGATCTTTTATAACTGTTGGAATATTTAATTATTCTCAAAGTGTTGTTTCATTGGTAAGTTCAATAGTTTTATCAAGGTTTCTTTTACCTGAAGAATATGGTGTGATAGCACTGGTGATAGTTTTCACTGGTTTTTTTACATTTTTTAATGATACCGGATATTCACATATTATAATAAGGGAGAAATTAATAAATATTGAAGAGTATAATTTTGACATTCTTACTATTTTTAATGGGTTTTTAGTATCTATTTTAATTATTATTAGTTCTTATCCTATAAGTTGGTTCTATGATGACAATAGTTTGATCACCCCTGTTTTTTTGCTAGCTTTAATAAACTTTATACAGGTTCTTTCTGTATACCCAATTGCTCGTTTAAAAAGAGATTTAAAATTTAATAAAGTTGGGCAAGCAACTTTAATTAGTGCAATAATAGGTACATTGTCCGCCGTTTTTTTTGCGTATTTAGACTTTAGTTTTTATTCAATTTTGATAGGACAATTGACAACAAATATTATATTAGTATTCTTAGTAAGAAGCAAGTTTCCTTTTCCAAGAATTAATGGATTTCTTAAAGCATTAAAATTTTCAAGGAAAACTATTTTAAATATTTCAGGTAATAGAATAGCATCGTATTGGAACCAACAGCAAGATAGGCTTATAGTTGGAAAATACTTTTCTACATTCGATATTGGAATATATAATAGATCATTTCAATTAATGCAAATTCAAAACACTTTA
This sequence comes from Cyclobacteriaceae bacterium, assembly GCA_029882725.1. Classification (GTDB taxonomy): domain Bacteria; phylum Bacteroidota; class Bacteroidia; order Cytophagales; family Cyclobacteriaceae; genus JAHEMU01. Next base: position 6,797 of record JAOUKG010000020.1, on the reverse strand, counting down.
GTTGCTGGTGTTGTTAATACTGCATTTCTACCTTTATTAAAACATTTAGATGATGACAGAAAGCAAAATCATATTTTCATTTCATTAACTTCCTTAATTACGGTCTTTCAATTACCTATCATCCTTTTTATGATATTTTACCCTTTGACTATTTCAAGGTTATTGTGGGGGTTAAATTGGGATAATGTTTCTGTTTTAATTCCTTATGTAGCTATTATTTCAGTTTTTTATTTGCCATTGAATATAAACAGTTCTATGTTTTTAATAAGACATAAAGAAGATGTGTTACTAAGGTTAAATATTATTTCGTTTCCTATTATATTAATTGCTCTATTGTCTGCTATAGGAAGTAATATTGAGAATTTAATATTTAATTACTCTCTTGTTTATATTGGATTAGTAGTTCCGTTATTTTTATTTTTTGGTTATTACAAAACAATAAAAATACGCAATTTTTCATTTTTTATTTCATGGTCACTTAAAATTTTATTCTCTTTATTTATGATTATTAGTTTAATTATAAAACACACACCTTTGTTAATTTTTAGCTCCTCGATGCTTTTTATGGAGACATTGTTCTTTTTTATATATAATAAAGATTTTCTGCTAATTAAATTGATTTTAAAAAATGCTAAAGAAAAAAATTAACATTTGGTGGTCATATAATGGAGGAGTTCCAAATTTTGGCGATGAATTGAATCCTTTTTTAATAGGTTTAATGACAAACCATACAATTAATAGGATAAAAAAGATAAAATGGTTTAGCTTTAAAAGGGTAAATCTAGCTATTGGAAGTATAATACAAGCATCCAAATCAAACTGTAATGTATGGGGAAGTGGAATTATAGAAAAGAACGCAATAATTAGTGGTGGTAAAATTTTTGCCGTTCGTGGACCAAGAACAAGAAAAAGGTTATTGGAATTAGGGTTAGATTGTCCAGAGATTTATGGGGATCCGGCTCTTCTTTTACCTAGATATATAAAAAGAAATCAAGATATCAAGTATAAGTATGGAATTATTCCTCATGTAGTTGACTATGAATTATTTGTTGAAAAAGATATTAAAGATACGTTGGTTATTGATTTGCGTAAAGATGTCATAACTGTTTTAAAAAATATTTGGTCTTGTGAAAAGATAATATCTAGTTCATTGCATGGATTAATTGTCCCACATTCATACGGTATTCCTGCTATATGGGTAAAGTTTTCAGATAAACTATATGGTGATAATGTGAAATTTATAGATTATTTTGAGTCTGTCGGGATTGAACCTTATGATATTACCCTAACTGATCCTGATAGTTATAATACAAAATTTATTGATGACTTATTCTCCAAATACAATAATATTTCTTCAATTAAATTTAATTTAAATCAAATTCAAGATAACTTGATTTCAAGTTGCCCTTTTTTGTAAATGGATAATATCTCCATTATCATCCCTACCTATAACCGCAAAATATTACTTTCAGAAACTCTTGATAATATTCTGAAACAATCCCTGCCTGCCTCAGAAATTATCATAGTAGATGATCACTCTACGGATGGTACACTTGATTTTTTAAAAAGCAGGTATAATGGTAAGGTAATTCCAATTATTAATAAAGGCAAAGGTCCCGGAGCCGCCAGGAATAAGGGCTTGGAAGTGGCAACAGGTAAATACATTAAATTTTTTGATTCGGATGATCTGATGACAAACAATACCCTGGAGGTACAATACAAAGCATTAATTTCTTCAGGTAAAGGTTTTATCTACAGCCCTTATTTCTACGCAGCCTTTCATAATGAAAAAGGTTGGGAACAAACAAATGATCCAATATTAAATTATTTTCCTTTTAATGAAAGCAAGACATTACATTATTGGATGGCTGTAAAGAATTTATTTATCACTATTCCGGGTATGTTGTTTAAACGGGAGTTGTTGGAGGAAGTCGGGCCATGGAGGGAAGATGTTACGGCTAGTGAAGACTGGGATTATTTATGGAGACTAAGCTTAGTGGAGCCTTATCCTGCCCACACTAATGCTTGTGCTTTTTTGTATAGGGTACATGGGAATCAAACTACGGAAAGTAATTTTTCGAATGTTCAAAGAGATATGGATAAGGTAAATGTGATGGAGGATATACTGAATAATGCAATAAAAGATAAGCAGATATCGGGAAAGGAAAGAAAGGCTCTTGAGAATAAACTGTTTCAATTATATCGTACCCATAAGGGGACTAATGAAGAATTGGAATTAAGGTTTGAAAAGTATAATACTTTTTCAAACAAATTATACTGGCAAATTTTCCGTATGGATCAAAAGTTAGGGCGAGTAAAAACAGGCACAAACTGGCAACCTTGCCATGGGCCTTTGGTGAGCAATCCTAAGTTTGGTGAGTATATGAAAATGATTGAGTAAATGAGAGGAAGCGTGAATGTGAAGAAGAGGGGATGTGTATAAGTCAGAAAGTATGAAAGTGGTGAGGAGAATATGAAAACGCATAAGGATTTAGAGATATGGCAACTGGGAATCGATTTGGTAGAGCTGGTTTATGCGATGACAAAAGGTTTTCCTAAGGATGAACTTTATGGCTTGACTTCCCAAATGCGTAGAGCCGCTGTTTCTGTTCCTTCCAATATTGCTGAAGGGGCTGCTAGACAAGGTAAAAAAGAAAATCTACAATTTTTGTATATAGCATTAGGGTCATTGAGTGAATTAGAAACACAACATTTAATATCTCTGCGTTTAAATTACTCAACAGATAAGGAAAACTTAAGTGAGTTAATAGAAAAACTAAGAAGAAAATTATTAAACTACATAAAATACAATAAAACTAAATGAACATTCAAGTCAACCTTTTACCCATCCTCACTTTTACTCATCAACGCTTAAACCCATGACCGCATCAACCCATCAACGCATAGCCGTCATCGGAGCAGGAATAAGTGGCGTATCAGCAGGTAGAATGTTAACGGAAAAAGGCCATGAAGTAGTAATCTACGAAAAAGAAGAAAAACCTGGTGGACTGATTCGTTGTGATCGTATAGACGGTAATTTATTTCATAAAGTAGGAGGCCATGTATTCAATGCTAAAAATAAAGAGGTATCCGATTGGTTCTGGAAACACTTTGACCGTAATAAGGAGTTTATCAAAGCTGAACGCAATGCCAAAATACTCCTCAATGGAAAAATGATAGGTTACCCGCTGGAAAATCACCTCTACCAATTGGAAGAAGATACCGTAGCACAAATAACCCGGGAGCTTTTGGAACTTCAGGCAAAGGGATACAAGGATCCATTTTCCTATGCCAACTTTGAAGATTTCCTGCAAGGCAATTTTGGAGAAGCCTTATACAATCTCTACTTCAAACCCTATAATGAAAAAATCTGGAAAGTAGATTTAAGTACCGTTCCCATGCCCTGGTTGGAGGGAAAACTTCCCATGCCCGATTACAATAAAATATTCCTGAATAACATCACCCGATCAGGGGAAAAAGAAATGGTACACAGTACTTTCTATTATCCCAAACAAGGAGGCTCTCAGTTTATCATTGACCGCCTGGCAGAAGGACTAACAATAAAAAGCAACACCCCTGTTGAAGAATTGAAATGTCTGGAAGGACAATGGTATGTAAACGGAGAAGGCCCGTACGATAAGATTATATACACCGGAGACATCCGCCAACTACCAAATACCCTACAACTACCCTCAACTAAACAACTAAACACCTCAACAGCTAAACTTTTTCTAAACCCCCTAAACCTTCTAAACTCTCCCAACAGCCTCCGCTCCAACTCCACCTCCAACCTTCTCTGCTACACCGATACCACCGATCTCTCCTGGCTCTACTTGCCCGAAGCAGATTTACAGGCACATCGCATCATTTATACAGGGAACTTCAGTGAAACGAATAATGCTCCGGGAGGCAGAAAGACTTGTGTAGTTGAATTTTCCGGAAAGGTTTCTTTGGATATTATGAAAAAAGAGATTAAAAAGTTACCTGGCAATTTGGAAGCCATCAGTTCCAATTATGGCGCCAGTTCGTACGTGATTCAAAATTCTGATACAAGAAGTATAATAGAGAATCTAAAAAAGGGGTTAAAGCCTTTAAATTTTCATATATCAGGAAGATTTGCTGAGTGGGAGTATTATAATATGGATGCAGCAATGGAGGTTACAATGAAAACATTAAATAATAACTTTGTGTAAGTCAAAAAGATAAATTATATAAAATGAAGAATGAGACTAGTAATAATTTGCCTGATTTTATTAATTCAATATATGAGAAGGGAGTTCTTAATATCGATAGTCAGCAAATAAAGGTTAAAGGATTTTCAAATATCAACAATCTAATTTTACTCCAAAAGCTTATATTGGAAAGAAATATTAAAAATACTTTGGAAATTGGATTAGCTTATGGTGGCTCTGCTACATTATTATTACACACACTTAAGCAAAAGTTGATAGATAATTTTAGTCATACAGCAATTGATCCGTATCAGTCATCTTGGATGAAAAATTACGGTGTAAAACATGTAGATAAACTTGGATTTTCAAATAACTTTAAGTTTTTTGAAAATTTTTCAGAACTTGTCTTACCTGAATTGTTGTCTCAAAATAAGAAATTTGATCTCATTTATATCGATGGATCGCATTTGTTTGAAAATGTATTTATTGACGCATATTATTCATTCCAACTGTTGAATATCAACGGGATATTAATTTTCGACGATTGTGCTGATAAAGGTGTGTTCAAGGCCATTACCAATTTTAAAAGAATCAATTCTACCAGTATTAAAAAAGTAGATATTCGAAAATATGTTAAATATAGTAGAATTAAAAATTTATTATATCCTATGGCCTCAAAACTTGGTAAAGTACAAATGCAAGTATTTGAAAAAACTAATGATGATAAAAAATACTGGGGAAAATAGTATATAATTTATGTTAAAGTATATTTCTAATAAACCGTTGATTTCAATACATATACCTAAAACGGCTGGCACAAGTTTCGAAAAAGTTTTAAACAAATGGTTTAATAGAAAGGATTTTATTAATATAAATAATCACCCTAGATTATATAAATATTTAACTCCACTAAATCTGGATTTTTTTTATCAAAAATTAACTGGGTGTGGTCTTTATTATCATTATCGTAATGAATTGTTTAATAAAATGCCACGTAAAGTTTCCCTTGGGAAAAAGTATGGATTAATAAAAAGAAAAAATCAACCGGAATGTGTACATGGTCACTTTGATCCCGATACAGATGGAGGTAATTTGTTTCATTATTATCCTGAAGCTTCTCAGTTTATCACATTTCTTCGTGATCCTCTTGAATTACAATTATCTCTTTATTTTTATAATAGGAAAAGAATTTCTGCCAAGGATATGTACTGGAATGGAAAAAAAGTTGAAACTATCGAGTTTGATGGCGATATTGATAGGTGGGTGGAAGAAAGAGCCTCTTACATGCTTCGTTTTTTGCCATTTGATTTAAATTCAAAAAATTTTAAGGAGAAATTAAATGATTATTTCGTTCATATTGGTGTGACTGAAAATATGCAGAAATCTGTAGATATAATGGCCAATAAGTTAGGATTTGAAAAAGTATTGTTATCTAAAGAAAATGCTACAGAGAGAACTTTAAGGCCAAGTGAAAGTTCTGTTAAAATTTTTAAAGAAAAGCATAAATTGGAATATCTAATTTATGAATATGCAAAGTCGTTAAATATATAAATTTGAAAAAATTCACTCTGGTTTCTACTGTATTTAATGAAATAAGTAGATTAAATGCAACCATCGAAGACATTGAAAAGCAGACTTTAAAACCCAATGAAATCATCGTAACTGATGCAGGTTCTACTGATGGGACATTTGAAAAACTTCAAAATTGGGTCATTACTTCAGATATCCAAATTATCGTGCTACAGCAAAAAGGTTGTAACGTAGCGCAAGGCCGAAACCTGGCTATTAAAAATGCTTCCAATGACCTCATAGTCTCTACCGATTTTGGTTGCAGATTTCATCCAGATTGGTTGAAATCAATCGTAATGCCCTTTGATGATAAGGAAGTAAAGGTAGTAGGTGGTGCTTATTCTGTTATAGAGGAAGAAATTACAACAAAAGCAGCTAAGGCGAATTTCCTCCTAACAAATGGATATAAAACGATTTTAAACGATTATTTTATTCCTTCATCCAGATCTATTGCTTATTATAAATTCGTTTGGGAAGAAGCGAAAGGGTACCCTGAGTGGTTAACATTTGCAGCAGATGATTTAGTTTTTGGCAAAGTGATAAAAGCACTGGGGTTTAAAACTACTTTTGTTAATCAACCCTATGTATATTGGGGAAGACATTCTTCAGGAATGGCTTATGCTAAAGAATCTTTTCGCTATGGTTTAGGAGATGGTGAAGCAAGGGTTAATGGGCGTAATACAATTTCCAATTTATTGGAATTGATGTTGCGTTATTTATTATTTGTTACCTTATTATTATTTGCCGTCAATTGTGTAAACGCCTTTATGTCATCAGTATTTTTTTTAGCTGCAACACCATCGTTTTTAGGGCTTCGTTCTTATTATTATGCATTTAAAAACTGGGTTTCTTTGAGATCAAAAAAATACCATATAGGAGTGTTTTTATTTTCGTTACTAGTAATAGAGATAACCCGATTTAATTATATTAAAGGATATTTCAAAGGCTATTTTTTTAGTACGATTGATCAAAGGCGAGAGGCAGAATCTCTTAAACAAATTCTTGAGTGATAATATATATAATATTCAAATTCACTGGGCGGTAACTATAACTATG
>JAOUKG010000553.1 GCA_029882725.1 Cyclobacteriaceae bacterium | reverse complement strand
AAAGGCACCACCCACGCGGCCGGTACTCTTATATATTCGGAAAATCCCCCATCCGTATTCATTCCAAAATCAAAGCTGGTAACAATAACCTGGTCACCTATTTTGAAGCTATCGTTTTTGCTATCTGCTACTACCCCGGCAGCGTCGATCCCCGGAGTATGTGGGTAATTTCTGGTCACCCCTTTGTTTCCTGTGGCAGAAAGGGCATCTTTATAATTTAAAGCCGCATAATGCACCTTTATCAATACGTCACCTTCCGGCAAATCACCTATTTTTCGTTCTTCAATTTTCCTTGTAAACCTCCCTGAGCTGTCTTCGTATACCCGAAGCGCTTTAAATGTATTATCCATATTATTATGTTCTTAATTATAGCTGTAAGATAATTATTTTTTCCGTAGAGACATAATGTATTGTAGATACACAATGCACCGTAGATACACAATGCATTGTGTATCTACGAGAGGGGTTTTATTTGTTGAAATGCCTCACGACAATCCCGGCAATAATGCAGCGACCGGCAAAGTGTGGGACCAAAAGGCGATTTTAACTCTGTGTTAATCCCATCGCAATAGGGACAGGGCACATTTTCAAGGATATCTATATCTTCAATCAATGCATTTTTAGGTGGAGGGGCATATCCATATTTTTTCAACGCTATCCTTCCCTCTTCCGAAATCTCATCGGAGGTCCAGGCCGGGGTATGTACAATTTTCACATCTACCTGATCAAAACCCTCTCCATACAGTCTGGTTTCAATGTCTTGTTTCATCTGATGCAAGGCAGGACAACCTATAAATGTTGGCCTCATGAACACCGTCACTCCTTTGTCTTTAAAAAATTCAATTTTTGTAATTACGCCCAGATCAACCAAAGACAGTACAGGAATCTCCGGATCCATAACCTTTTTCAAAAGATTTAAAACTTCCGTTTCCGAATACGATTTCACCATTCAGCATTGGGGTCAATATTGATAACTTCCGACATTTCCTCCAATAGAACTTGAAGGTGGTTGGTATGCTCACCTGTCCTTCCTCCAAAAACTACGGGATAATCGCTGATATCTTTCAATACCAATTTCGTTGAGTTAATTATTTTCCGGACATCATTCCACCAAAGATCCTGTAGTATTTTCTCACCGGCAAAAATTTTGTTTTTTACCAGTTCCTCCTCATAAACAGACGGTTCAAACATTCCCAGAGCATAGGGCATGAGTTGATCCAGTGCAACTTGCATTTTTTCAATACTTTCTTCGGTACCATTGCCCAGTTTTTTCAACCAGGTATTGGCATGCATGGTATGATAAACCAGCTCTCCTTTTACTTTTGCAGCTCTTTCCCGGATCATATCAATTTCTGAGTTTGCCAACAACTTCATCCTTTGCAACTCGGCTGTATCATACAAAAAATGTCTTATCAAACTGAAAGCATAATCCGTATTGGGCAATTCCACCAACTGACAGTTTTTAAAATCTCGGGACTTTCTCAAAAAAGCAATTTTATCAGGATTTTCCTCGCCCATTTCATGTAAAAGTTCATAGAAAGTAAGACTATGACCAATTTTATCCTGAGCCATGGAACTGAATGCGATATCCTCTTCAAGCAAAGGTCCAAGGCCGGTCCATTCTGAATTTCTATGCCCTAAAATCAATTGATCATCGGCAATTTTATATAAAAGTTCCTTTACAGCGGCGGTATTCATTTCTTTAGAAAATTTTTAAGTTTATCTCCTGCTTTATAGGCCAATGCATCCCGAAATCCTTTATCAGGAAGTGTGTCCCATATTTGTTTTATTTCCTGATTCGATTTAAAAAATTTTTCAGATTCACAAACCCATACATTATATCCTTTCAGTGAAGAGTCTTTATGGTACAACAAGCCAATCGCCGCATCGGGCGACTTTGTTTTTACCCTTGAAACATGCCTGTGTTGTTTTCCTCTTTTGGGTAAAAGGAAAACTTCATATTCTATTTCTCCACCATCCACATTTTTTTCGAAATGACTAAAAATATTATCCTCTCCTTCGGTGTATTCTGTTACCCAAACATCTGAGGTTTTCACAACCCACATACCCACGCAACTATTTCGCCTGCTAAAGAGCTCCTTTGCAAAGACAAATGCCATTTCCAAATCAGCAGCGTGTACAATGCCTACATGCTCATAAGGTTTACCTTCCTTAGGTTGTACAAAAACCTCATAAGTATGAAGTTGATCCGGGGAAGATTTAGAAAGGTAATTTTCCCTTTCCAAAGGTTTAATTCTAGGATCCAGAGAGTCTTTCATGCGAGTGGAATTGTGTAACTACTATTGTATTTTGCTAAAGCTTGCCGTACCCATCTGCCACGCTCTTCCGCTATTTTTCTCACATCAATTCTTTCGGCATTACAAGGACCGTCTCCATTGATTACCCTGTAAAATTCATCCCAATCGGGGTCGGAATAATTCCATATACCTGTATCAGGATCTTTTCGCAAATCCGGATCCGGAATTTCAATACCCAGTTCCCTTATTTTAGGCACATACATATCCAAAAATTGATTTCTCATATCATCATTGGAGGCCATTTTCACCTTCCATTTCATCAACAATTCAGTATGGACCGACATTTTATCCGGAGGGCCAAAAAAATGCATCATGGGTTTCCACCATCTGTTAAATGCTTGCTGCATCATATCCCTCTGCTGATCAGTACCTGTAGCCATATAGATCACACAATGGTGCCCAAACTTCAAATGGAAGGACTCTTCAGCACATATTCTATCCAGAGCCCGACAATAGGGGCCATAAGATCCTCTGGCGTTGGCAAGTTGATTAACAATAGCTCCACCATCTACCAGCCAGGTGATAAAACAAGAATCGGCCCAGGTAAAGGCCGGATAATTAAATATATTGGAGTATTTTGATTTTCCTGAAATGAGATCATTTATCATCTCTTCACGAGGTTTTCCCAAGGTTTCAGCAGCGCTGTACAACAGTTGAGCATGGCCCACTTCATCCTGAACCTTTGCAATAAGAGCCATTTTTCTTCTAAAACCAGGGGCTCTGGTTATCCAAGTTCCCTCGGGCAAAGCTCCAATG
>JAOUKG010000552.1 GCA_029882725.1 Cyclobacteriaceae bacterium | reverse complement strand
CTGTAGTTGTGGGCGGAGGGTTGATAGGTGTTGAAATGGCCGAAATGCTACGATCCAGAGATATTGAAGTTACTTTCCTTGTCAGGGAAAATCAATTTTGGGACAATGTGCTTCCGCAACAGGAGGCATCTCTTATTTCACGCCATATCCGGGAACACCATGTAGATTTAAAATTGGCCACTGAGCTCAGGGAAATCCAGGGAGATGAAAATGGAAGGGTAAAAGCCGTAGTAACTGGTAACGGGGAAGTAATTGAGTGTCAGTTTGTAGGATTGACTGCCGGAGTTTCACCTAATATTGAATTTCTTAGGAACAGCGAAATTGAGATAAACCGGGGTATACAGGTAAATGAATTTTTAGAAACCAATATACCCAATGTATATGCCATAGGCGATTGTTGTGAGTTGAAAAGTCCGCCGGTAAACAGAAGGTCCATGGAGCCTGTTTGGTACACAGGTCGAATTATGGGAGAAACGGTGGCCCAAACTATTACGGGAACAAGAACTGCCTATGATCCGGGAAACTGGTTCAATTCGGCAAAATTTTTCGATATAGAGTACCAAACATATGGCACGGTAGATCGGGAGTTAAAGCAAGGACAGGAGGAATTTTTCTGGGTGTATAAATGTGGAAGAAAATGCATGCATTTTATTTTTGAGTCGAAGAGCAGGAAATTAATTGGCGTGAACAGCTTCGGTATCCGACTTCGGCAGGAAGTATTTGATCGTTGGCTCAACGAAGGAAAAAGGATCGACGAAGTAATAAATAATTTGAAAAAAGCCAACTTCGATCCGGAGTTTTACAAAAGGTATGAACGTGAAATCAAGGAAATATTTTTCAATGAATTTCCGGAAATGGCCGAAGAATTGAAAGAGGGTAAATCAGTATTTAATACAATAGAAAGATGAAAAAGGGCATAAACTATTTTGGATTGGGTTTGTTCCTGATGGGATTTGGGTGGTTTAATGCTGCTTTTTTTCTTGAAAAATATACGCTTGTTGCGGAAGAGGTAGAGGTGATTTTGGGAATGAATCAAGGACCGGACGGACGTCCGGACCAGCAGTTATTGGGAGTTGATTCGGAAGTCCATCCGGACCTGAAAACCCAACAGAAATTGGGAGTTGGTCCGGATGTCCATCCTGATCAGCAGGAATTAGGAGTTGATTCGGAAGTCCATCCGGACCTGAAAACCCACCAGGAATTGGAAGTTAGTTCGGAAGTCCATCCTGACCAGCAGGAATTAGGAGTTGGTTCGGATGTCCATCCGGACCTGAAAACCCAACAGGAATTGGAAGTTAGTTCGGAAGTCCATCCTGATCAGCAGGAATTAGGAGTTGGTCCGGATGTCCATCCGGACCTGAAAACTCAGGTAGGAGTCCTATCAAAAGAACAACTCCTCCTCAACGAGCTAGACACCCTACTGGAAGTCACTCTCAATTCCCAGTTTGATTTGATTGAAAAACTCGACAACGCTTTCGAAAAAGTCAATCAACAAATCCTTGCCACTTATTCTATTACGGATACAGAATTGAAGTCCATTCTGGAAAAAAATGACGCAACATTTAGTATAGCCACTGTAGATGAAACTCTGATAGGCGATGACGAGGTGGCCGTTTTTAAAAGGAAGTCATTTAGGGATTATGGGGGATGGCTCGATGGTCAATCTATTTCCGACAGGGATGATTTTTTACAGACCCTGCAAAATGTGGCTGAAAAAATAAAACTTTACGGTGTAATCAATACCTACGGGTATGATCGTTACAAGGTAAAAAACCTGAAATATGAGCTCACCAAATCGGCCTCCCAGGGGCTAGTGAGTGCATTTCCGTTGCTGTTTTTGTTATTGACATTTGGAGGATCCATTCTGGGAGGTTTGCTATATTTATTACCGGGGTATAATCAAATTCCTCCGGGCATCAGAAATGATAATATTTTCAAAAGATCACTTTATTCGCGTGGTTGGTTGGGTATTTTGGTAGGCTCCTGGTTGATTGTGTTCTATGTTTTTCTGTATTTCTACCATGAATACATGACTGCCTGGATTATCATGACGGATCCTATAAGTTATTTTCTGAAGGGCACGCCGGGAGGGCAATTTTTCCTTTATGGAGTAATGTACACCCTTGTGATTTTGGTAATGGGAGTGAGGATGATCATAAAATACAGGCACAGTAATTATCAGATTGTTCGTACCCTGTCGGTCATGTTTTTTCAAACTGCCTTTGCTTTTATAATCCCCGAAATTTTAATGAGGCTTAATCAGCCGTATTATGATTTCAAAAACATCTGGCCATTAGACTATGATTTCTTCTTTGACAATGAACTGAACACATTGATGCAAAGTGGTGGAATAGGCGTATTCATGTTGGTTTGGGGGCTTGTTCTGATGATTATTGGGGTTCCTGTGTTGGTTTATTTTTTCGGGAAAAGGTGGTATTGCAGTTGGGTATGCGGATGTGGAGGATTGGCAGAAACTTTGGGTGATCCTTTTCGGCAGTTATCCAATAAATCGTTGAAAGCCTGGAAAATTGAAAGGATAATGATCCATAGTGTTCTGGTATTTGCGGTAGTGATGACCATCGGTGTATTGTACACCTATTTTACCGGATCCGGCACTTTATTAGGCATGAATACCTACAATATCAGGGAGATTTATGGGGCATGGATAGGAGCAGGATTTGCGGGCGTGATAGGAACAGGATTTTATCCCCTGATGGGGAACAGGGTATGGTGTCGGTTTGGATGTCCGTTATCGGCCTATTTAGGTATTGTTCAACGATTTAAGAGTCGTTTTAGAATTACCACTAACGGCGGACAATGTATTTCATGCGGAAATTGTTCCACCTATTGCGAAATGGGCATCGACGTGCGATGGTACGCCCAACGCCAACAAGATATAGTACGCGCATCGTGTGTAGGATGCGGAGTATGCTCACAAGTTTGCCCCCGCGGCGTATTGAAATTGGAAAACCAGTAGGGGCGGACCCACGTGTCCGCCCTAACCTCCGGACCCACGTGTCCGCCCAACCCATATACCCACGTGTCCGCCCCAACCCCTGCTATACCCACGTGTCCG
>JAOUKG010000551.1 GCA_029882725.1 Cyclobacteriaceae bacterium | reverse complement strand
CCTAATAAAGAAAACAAGCATCAGAGCCCCCACAATTGCGCCTACGCCATGAATCCCAAAAGCATCCAGGGTATCATCATAACCTAATTTATTTTTTAGAATAACAGCATAGTAACACATAGCACTCGCTGCTAACCCCAACAATATAGCTCCTCCGGGCTGCACAACCCCGGCTGCGGGTGTAATTGCTACCAAACCGGCTAAAATACCGCTCACAAATCCTAATGCTGTAGCCTTTCCCTGATGAAGTCCTTCAATTAGTATCCACCCCAGTGCTCCTGCAGCCGCAGCTACCTGTGTAACTGTCAATGCCTGTGCTGTTGCCAAACCACTTCCTATGGAACTCCCTGCGTTAAATCCAAACCAACCTACCCAAAGCAACCCCGCTCCAATCATTGTCATTACAAGATTACTCGGCCGTGTTTGCAGGGCAGGAAATCCTCTTCTGGCACCCAAAAACAGCGCTGCTACAAGACCACTTACACCTGCTGAAATATGTACCACCGTTCCTCCGGCAAAATCTATCGCACCGGCGGCACCTAAATTGAAAAGGAACCCATCCGATGCCCACACCCAATGACATAAGGGATTGTAAACCAACAAGCCCCACACTGCAATAAAAATTATATAACCTTTAAATGATACCCTTTCGGCGAAAGCCCCTGCTATAAGTGCCGGTGTTATGATTGCAAATTTCCCCTGGAACATAGTAAATACCAATTCAGGAATGCCACCTTCCATAATGGAGTTATCTATTCCCTGCAAAAGGAAATAATCTGAAGACCATCCAAACCAGCCTCCCAACACATTGGGACCAAAGCTCATGGAATAACCAACCACTACCCAAAGCACTGTCATTATACCCATTGCCACAAAACTGTGCATCATGGTACCCAACACATTTTTAGACCGTACAAGTCCACCATAAAACATGGCCAACCCGGGTATCATCAATAAAACCAAAGCCGTAGAGGTAAGCATCCAGGCCGTAGCTCCTGTGTCGATTTCAACCGTTCCTTCAGCAAAAACCATATTATTTAACCCCATCAACACCAATAACACACTTAATTTTTTCATTTCAGTTCTTTTTTACCCTATATCATAGAATTTTTACGCAAATTTATCACGAATAGGGTAAAATAAAAACTATATTCAAAATTTGTTTTAAGTATTATTCAGCACAAGGGTAAATGGAGGGGGTGGCACCTGAAATGCGAACAAAAAAGTCTTTTGTGTAATTCAGAATGGGTTAGTTGGCACTCCAAACGGTTGCTTTTATCAGATTTTTTTAATAGATTATACAACCAAAATCCATCAAATAACTCTGTTATGCGCTTTATCTATATATTTATTACTGTAATTATTATAGGTTGTACTTGCCCCCCTCCTGTCTCCTGCGAATGTGAAGATGAAAAGTACATTGTACTCATGAACCACTCTTTTGGAGTACCTTTAATAGAATTGTGGCATAAAGATATGCCTGGTGATTCAGTTATTTTGGTTCAAGAGTCTTTAACCAAAAATATCCAGGGCGTACTATCTGACTATAAGATTGATTCTGCTCATTTATCAAATATATTTACGAATGTCATTGTAGGTTTTACAGTTACATTAAGTTGCGGGGAGGCAAATAACTTACGGAATGATGAACGCGTACAGAGTGTTACAGAAGATAAAATAATCCCCATGTCAGAGCCCATTCTACATTCTGAACCTATCCTTCATACGGATCTTATATTTTACTCTGAACCTATACTACATGATCCTGAATCTCAAATTTCAAATATGAGTCAATCACTTATAGATTTATATTTCAATGAAGAAACGGGGCAATCGATGGCCATTGAAATAGCCGGTGGTCCACATGATGGTACAGGAAAAAATGTCTGGGTAGTAGATACCGGTGTTGATCCACATTCAAAACTAAATATCACTACCGATCCAAATGGGAAGTTTTCGGCATATGGTAACAATAATTCAGACGCAACAGTAGATATTTCAGGTCATGGAACACACGTAGCAGGAATTATTGCAGCTACAGCCACTGATTACCCCGTCAATGAAGCATCTAACATAAATAGTGGTATTGAAGGAATAGCCAGTGGTGCTACTATCTTACCCGTAAAAGTATTCAACAATGAAGGAGAATCATCCTGGGATGCCGTCATCAGCGGTCTCAACCATATAGCTGGTCATCTTGAATTAAGTAATGTAATAAATTTAAGCCTCGGGGCATGGGATCCTTCTGCATGCAACAACCCGGAAAATCAGCCTCTGATAGAAGCTTTGGAAAACCTAACTCAAAAAGGAGCTTATATCGTAATGAGTGCAGGAAATAAAGGTAGTTCTGTGAGCAGTTCTTTCCCTGCTTGCTTTACAGGAAATGATCATCTGATTACTGTAGCCGCTTTGGAAGATAGAACCCACTATGCAAGTTTCTCCAATCATGGCTCTGCCGTTGATTATCTGGCAGGGGGTATATATGTATTATCTACAGGGCCTGTTATGAACAATCAGGATACATATCAATTCAGAAGTGGAACTTCTATGGCGGCTCCTATCATCACCGGATTGGTTTTGATGAATAATGGTTTGCCTAATTCGGGTAATAGCATTGCTTATCCCAGTGGGGATTGCTCAAATTCTTCAAATAATTGTAAACCTATTGGGACAAATTAGACCGCATAACCTGTAATTCCGCCCTTAAGTCTTCTTTTATTTTGACGACTTTTGGGTGGGATTTTAGCCCTTTAAACCAGGGTAAATGATCCAGCATGGCTACATCATTCCAATTTTTTGAGGTAGCTCTTACTATCCACTGTATTGCCTCCTCATAATCATTTTGCATGGCATAAATAGCAGCCAATTGGATTCGGGGGTCATCATCTTCCGATCCTTCATTGATGTTATCCATGTATTTATTTTTTAACCAATCCAACTCTTCCAAAGCTTTATCCCTTTCTGTTGTACTTAATTTGAAATAAGCCAAAATCAGAGGGGTTATAGTATTTTCATTTTCCCTGTCATAATTCCCACTGGAGGCATAGGCTGTGAAATATTTTTTGTCACTATCCAGTTCATTTGC
>JAOUKG010000550.1 GCA_029882725.1 Cyclobacteriaceae bacterium | reverse complement strand
GGTGTTTCTTCTTGGAATTGATTTTTTTGGAAAATGTTCATCGATGTTGTTTCGAACCTCTTCCGATGACAACATATCGTTAATTTGTTTGTAGAGGCTGGCTTCGAGGGGATTTTCTGAATTTATTTTATTGTTGAATTCATTTACCGAAAGGTCTTTGAATTCAACGGTGGTTCCATCGGACAAGACAGCTTCCACTGAAAGGAGGTTTTCGCGGGTGCTACCATAGATTACGCTATTGGAACCGCAGGAGTTATTGCCAATCATTCCGCCGATCATTGCGCGGTTGGCAGTGGAGGTTTCGGGGCCAAACATGAATCCGTGGGGTTTAAGGAACATATTGAGTTCATCTCTCACGACCCCGGGTTCCACATCTACCCAGCCTTCTTTGGCGTTGAGTTCTATGATGCGGGTAAACTTTTTGCTTACATCCACCACCAATCCCTTGCCGACTACCTGACCGGCCAGACTGGTGCCTGCGGTTCGTGGGATGATGGGTATTTTATGTTGAGCAGCATACCTTACAATTTGTGTAATATCTTCCCTAGATTCAGGAATACAAACACCTAGGGGCATTTCGCGATAAGCGGAAGCATCGGTAGAGTAAAGCCTACGGGTCATAGCATCGGAGAGCACCTTTCCCGAAAGGGACTTTTTTAAATCAGAAAAATCCTGTATTTTTAACACTGTTATTATTTTTTGCCAAATATTAAGGTCGATAACATGCAAATTTACAGAGTAGTATTTAATCCATTCCTGTTTTTTACAATAATTATATTGACGGCTGCTTGTGGGCCGAGTAAAAAGATGATTGCCTACCAGGGCAAAGTGGATTCGGTAATTTCGGAATCGCGGAATTTTTTGGGCACCCCTTACAAATACGGAGGCATAAATTCGAAAGGCATAGATTGCAGCGGGCTGATTTTAAATTCGTATAAGGCGGTGGATATGCCACTTCCTCGTTCGGCGAAAGATCAGAGCAAGGTGGGGAAGAAAGTGAAGGTGAGAAAGTTGAAAGAGGGTGATTTGGTATTTTTTGCGATGGGGAAGAAGAAGCGGGAGATTACGCATGTGGGGATGGTTACAGACGTTGAGTCGGATAAGATTGTATTTATCCATGCATCGAGCAGTTTGGGAGTAGTGGAGAAGAATTTAATGCAAGAGTACTATTTAAAGCGACTGCGGAAGTCGAGGAGGGTATTGAAAAAATAAAAAATCCGGTAAACCTATTTTAATTACCATATAAAATCACATATATTTGCAGCCTGCTTTTTTGGGGCATTAGCTCAGCTGGCTAGAGCGCTACGCTGGCAGCGTAGAGGTCATCGGTTCGACTCCGATATGCTCCACTTTTTAGAGGGTTTTTCTAAAATTTACCAACATGAATATAGGTAATAATAGAAGAACCCTCTTTTTTTATTCCATACATTTTTTTCAATACCAATTGGTTGCTTATATTTAAGCAGTGGATTTTCTCTTATCTATCATATTTCTTCTGGTATCTCTGTTGATACTCCTTCACCGTGAATTACTGGTGGTGGTAGACAAAGTTGTTTTCCTTTCCTCGCAGTTACTTAAAACCTTTTCAGCGACCAACAGAATTCCATCCGACAGTTACAATCTCCCATCGGTAATAGAAAAGGGTTATTTTAATATGTTGAAGAATTCCAACCCATCAGAAATATATTGCCAATCCATACCTCTAACCCATCAAGAATAAATGGGTGAGAATGCACAATTATACGATTACTATCCTTTTGGGTTGACGTTCAACAGCTGGCAGCGAGGGGGGAGTAAGAAGAACGATTATTTGTACAACGGCAAGGAAATGCAGGATGAACTGGATTTGGGGTGGATGGACTATGGGGCGAGGATGTATGATGGTAGTATTGGGAGGTGGCATGTGATTGACCTGATGATTGAAAAACATTACAATTCTACCCCATATGCGTATGTGTACAATAACCCAATAGGCTTTAAGGATGATTTTGGGTTAGACACTTTGCTTGTCGATAAAAACGGAAGGTTTGCAGAGAACAAACTTAAAGGAGGGGATAAGGACGTGATAATAAAAGTCAGTAAAAAGGATGTGAAGAACAATACATTAAGGAAAAATAAAGACGGTTCATTGAAAGGAAGCTATAGGGTAAGTGAAGGTTTTGAAGCAGGTTCAGTTCATACAGCTTCAACCGCTGAAGGTACAATTGTTGTAACAACAAATGAACAGGCAGAAGATGTGTTTAATTTCTTGGCAGATAATACCGTTGTAGAATTTTCCAGAATTGAATTTACAGCCTTTGAAAATTTAAATAACCAGATTACAACAAGTCATAGTCAAAATTCTGATAGTTATGGTTCATTGTCAGTTAGAGAAATTATAAAGAATGAAAATAAAAAACTTATTTCTCATACTCACAGTCACCTAAATTCAAATCAACCCATACCTTCTACTCCAGAACACACTAAGGGGTCTAAGACGGGTGATACAGGTGCTTATCAGGCGTGGTCAGAAAAACAATCTGGTACTACAATCAAATTTTACATACGCTATAATGGAGTTACGAGGGAATTTGATAAAAATGGTACGGAAATAAAACAAAGATAGAATGGGAATTTTTAATGGAACATCAAGTGCATTGCTGACTATGCTGTTAATGACCTCATGCTCAGTTTTGTCAAGAGGGGTGAGTAAAAATGATTTAATCGCTTTCCTTAACTCTAATGAAGTTTATCATGTGATGGAAGTAGAAGTAATAAATGACTCCTTTTATTCTGTTCTTGATACAGTTCTTATAGAATTTGAAAAGTGCGAATTTTATAAGAATAAGTTGAGTAAGATGTATGCTTTTCATATTTCGAGTAAACAGATATCAGGTCGAATGTCAGTAAATGACGCATTAGGCACTATTCAAGTTGAAGCAGGCATTGAGAGTAGGGAAATATTTGAAATGTATACAGGAGCATTTTATTACAAGAACAGGTTATTTGTTGTTTCAATAGGGGCTAACACTGGTTTATCATCTTATCCATTTTTGCAGTTGACAGGCTGCAAATTGAGGGTTGTTGGAAGTGATTTGGGCGGAGAT
>JAOUKG010000549.1 GCA_029882725.1 Cyclobacteriaceae bacterium | reverse complement strand
ACCTGAAGTCCACCCCATGCCCATCATCCAACTGCCGGATTGGTGATCATCCCCACTATTGGAATGACTATAATTGTCATGATTTTCTTCAAATATGCTATCATAATCATGAAAAACTGAATCCAATTCAAAACAAATTTCATCTGTCAATTTCCCCCCTTGTTCGATATATTCGGACAAATCCTGATTTACAAGACTAGCATTTTCAAAAGATTCTTTCATGTTTTGCAATGCCAGAACATCTGACCCATCCAAAACTCCATCCATATTATTTGTGCAGCTAGTTGATACAATAAAAACTAAACTTGCTAACATTATAATTCTTTTCATCTTCTTAAGTTTTAAATATTATAAAAAACACCTTTATAAATAAATTTCTCAAAAGATATCATAGTAAAAAACACTCATTAATTAAATATATTGTTTTATTAGAATTAAATACCGTATTTGATAGGTAACTATTGAAATAGTTAAGAGTTTGTTTCTCTGAACATTCAAAAAAAATGGATATATCTAAATCAAAATATTTTGGGTATATTTTTAAATTAGCTATCAGGTTATCTTGTTTATTTGTATAAAATATTGACGATATAATATCCTCACAACAAGATTTCTTCATAGGAACATCTCCACAGGGCTCGCTATTTACCGGAATTCCAATAGTTGTTTGGATATGCTTTCCCTGACAAAAATGAGTTATTATATCGAACCTTTTCCCTGACCAAATTACTATTAGCACCAATAAATAAAATGAAATTTTCGTTATCAACTGTGTCATATTAACAGTTTTTATACTTATCAAAGTAAACTAATTAATCAATATTTTCTTGTGATAATGGTTATACAAAATAATGATATATGTCATGCAAAATAAATTTATTATTTGGCTAAACGGGAAGGTTAAAACACATGTGCAAATTAAAGTCTTCATGCCCACCTTATTCTGGAATTTTTAAAATAAAGTATTTTGGATATTTTTAGGCGGTGATATTCACCTGATTCAATGTTTTTTGAAAATATATACGAAATCATATTTTCCAGGAATAAGAGGGATATTTGTGCCGGATTTTGCGCCTTCCCACCATTTGCTTTAATTCTTCAGATTTTTGAGTTATTTGTTTTTCCAAGCACATTTTAATACTATGATTAATAATTCAATTAATAAATATACATTTATGAATATATATAATCGATTCAAATTATCAATAAATAATAAGTAATACGTTACTAATAAAAGTTACATTATTTATATATAACTACCTTGAATATAACTCATTCAAGCTCTTCTCAATTTCTTTTAATCTCAAATTAAGCTCTACTTTTTCATTAAATTGTCTGCTATTGGTAATGGCTTTTTTAAGTTTAATTATCTCCTTTTTTAACTGATCAATTTCCTGATGTTCACGTTGTATCTCTTCAATCGTTTTTGTTGATAAATCAGGTTTTCCAGAGATTTGAACACACATATCCTTAAATGCAAGTTCCTATATATTCACTTGATCAAAGGGATGATATCATAAAGCAGAAGGAAGAAAATAAAGCCATAATGCAAAAAATAGGCAAAGAGCAGCTTGGTGGAATGAAATTGACAGGAAATAGTATATCATTTGGTGAACCTAACTATTTAACCCTTACCTATAATGTGGACTGTTATGAGGTTGAGGACTGAATATTGATATAGATAAACAATAAACTACATTTACAGATGATGAAAAAGTACTTAATCCCCATATTATTTTTGCTAATCCTTGCAGGGCAAATTTTAATTTTCCCTTTTGACAACGTGGGGATTGGTTTGGGAATAATTTTAGTTACATATCCAATTACCATTATTCTTGCATTCCTTATGTCAATTTCGGAAGCAAAAAAACAAGGTGAAATTTGGAACAGGTCGCTGCTTGTAACCGCAAGTACATTGTCTGTTATTCTTCTAATTCTCAATATGATTGCAGGATACTCAAAGTATTACAAGACAGATTACGAAGAGTACTTATTCTATGGTAATTTGGTGTCGGTGGTAATTGCTTTAATAGTTTTAATACAAAACCATATAAAGTACGGGTTTAATAGAAGTATCACGGCCAAATTAGACTTTGTGGTTTTGTGTTTCCCTATTGCAATGATGTTCTTTCTTGAATTTCATGCTGCCAATAGCTACCTCTCAAAGTCGAGCTACAAAAAAATTGAAGAGGCCTTTTTTGATTTAAGGGTGACGAATGATGTTCTTATTAATACAATCAGCGAATCCAAGTTAGATTACGACACAGCATTGATTAATACAGTTAACTTTATATACGAAGTATCTGAGAAGGTAATTGAGGGGAGCGGTGGATATCTTATTCATGGTAAAAGTACTGAATTATTTAACGGTACTGAAAAGCGATTTCCACAAAGTGTTATGGTAAACAATAACTACTTTGACAACTTGTCGTTAAAGATTGAAAGGCTAAGTGCTATTTATCCAAATTCGAATTTTAGCTCTTCGACTAAAGAGCTAATTGATAAAAACAGCGAAAAAACAACAGTATTAGAAATGTGCTTGTTCTTGGAGGTTCTATCTAACCGATTAATGGTTTCGATGATTAGCGAGAATAAGAAATAATAAAATGACAGCTAAAGAGATAGGAAGTAAAGCAGCGATTAAATCAACCTTAATTGGCCTGCTGATGGCATACATCACCATTACCTTCTATAGCATATATTTAGGGTAGCAATCACTTAAAACCATACATTTTTGTATCAACCGTCCACGATTCTGTCCACGCATTCACAAAAAAAGCCCCATACTGAACGTATGAGGCTATCTATGTAGCCAGAACGGGACAAATATCGAACTATTACATGAAAGATGTTTATCTGGTTGTTCTGTATCAAGTTTTATAGAAGCTGGCACTTTAATGTAAAAGGTTAAAATTAATATTTTACTATCGTTTTTTAAAGACAACATATTTAATATAATATTGTTGTTTACGGAAAACATTTTAGTATTTTTGAATCATGGAAGCACTAAGAAATAAATACCTGCGGTTACTGAATGCTGCTAATTTTGACTTTAAGAGGTATTTATACAACCAAATAAACTGGAAT
>JAOUKG010000548.1 GCA_029882725.1 Cyclobacteriaceae bacterium | reverse complement strand
GGGAATTCCAACAGAGGAGCAGCTTTATCTTTTTCAAAAATTTAAGACACTATCATCAAAATCAACAGGAGGTGAGGGTAGTACAGGTTTAGGTTTATCAATAGTGAAATCCCTGGTGGAAACTTTAGGCGGATCTGTAGAGTGCATGAGTCATAAAAGTGAGGGAGCCATTTTCACACTTAAAATCCCACTAATAATTACCAAAAAAAACCGTAAGAACGAAGTAATCAGCACATTAGGTTAATGACTGATATTCAAAAGTAGAAATGGTATTTTTATAGAAAGAAAGGTTTTTTATCCTCAATTATTCATCAAAAAAATAATAATCATCTTCTTTACCTTCAATTATGGAAATAAGTGAATCAATAACATGTTCATCTTTTACAACATAATCTCTGATTCCTTTTTGTATAAAATCCAAAACCAAATTTCCATCATCAATAGAGGAGAGAAGAATAATTTTAATTTTATCTTCGTCTATTTCATTTTTAATCTTCTCATAAAACTCAATTCCATTCATTCCCGGAAGTTTATAATCGATTAAAATTGCATCAGGCTGTAAGGACTGCATTGCGCCAAGGCAATCCTCAGCTGAATAAAAAGGTTTAACTGAATATGCTTTATGAGATAGTGATTTACTGATAAACTCAGAGTACACTTCATCATCTTCAACTAAGTAAAGCTCCATTTTCTATAGATTGACTATTATCACCAAAAATTTCCCCTAAAATAGGCAAACTCTATTTAACTTAGTCAAAATCCGAATTTTTCTTCACTTCTGCAAGTTTAAATACGATAATAAATAATTATTTCTACCCTACGGTTTCTTGCTCTTCCCTTTTCGGTTTCATTTGTGTCGATGGGGATGAATTCCCCAAAGTGATTTGTAATAATTTGGCTAGGAGGAATGCCACTTTTTAACATTTCGAGATAAATCTGATTTACTCTTTTTGCCGACAAACGTAGGTTATAATTATCAGATCCTTTATTATCAGTGTGTCCTTGTAAGTATATCAAGTACTCAGTAGTTGTATCAATTTCCACGAGTATCTTTTCAATATAATTTTTACTATTCTCACCCAGCTGATACTTATCAAACTCAAAATTAACTTCATTTTGTGAAATGAATTTCCATGGCTTGACTTTAGGAATTTTAAAAACAATTGGCTTTATGTCTATACTTTCCTGACCCCATTTTATCTTTTCAATATAGGTTAACTCAGGCAGCTTAAATTTGTCCAGCTCAACTTTTTTAATACCTGTACTTGAAAAGGAATGTGATTTTATAATTACCCAGGAATCATAAATAGCGTCTGAAACATCAGAAATACCCATTTTAATGTGGTATTTCTCTCCAGGAACTACACTTAAACTCGCCGTTAATATAGTTGTAAAACCATCAAATTGAACATAATAAGGAGCTGGCACAGGTATTTTCCCATAATTCTTATTGGGAATTACTTTTCTTTTTCTGGTGTCCCACAAAATCGGATCAGTTGTATTGGTATAACTATTATCAACAAAAAGTTCTTTATTGGTTTCGAAATTAATGGTGTTTACTGTTACCGGAATTCGCCGATCCCCTATTGTTCCCACGTTTATTTTTGATTTATCGCCTTCTTTTTGTATCCAAAACCCAAACACATCATTAAACTTGGATCCTACATATTCTTTGTACTCTTCCGAAGCAAAAATATATTCAAACTGTATATTTTCTGAGGCTGGAATAAAGTCAAACTCAAGAATAGCCGCATCATAGGTTTTGCCGTGAGCAATGTTTTGTAAATCCTCATCTCCATACAATTGATTGATCCAGCTAGTGTATTCAGATTTATTGGGGCCATAAGAAAAAAACACATTTCCCGTTGAAAGCATTATACCTTGTTTAAGGCCTGTTATTTTTGAGGAATCATTAAACAGTGCAATCGCAAGGGGAGAACCAGAAAATTTTATATTGGAAACATAAACAGATTCCCCCAACATAAAATCTTTAACAAGGGAATTTACCCCAATTGTATCAATGTGTATTTGTGCAAATGAGCTTAAGTAGGTAAAGGCAAAACCAACAATCAATATCGTTATTTTTCCCAAAACAGGATACATAGCCTAATACTTTTTGGAAATGAATATTACTTAAAATATTTTAAAGTTATTATTTCCTTTTCTTTAAGATGCCTCCATTTTCCACGAGGCAGGTCTTTTTTGTCTAATCCGGCAAAAATAGTTCGATCCAAATGAACAACTTCATACCCATAATGTTCAAATAACCTCCTCACAATTCTGTTTTTACCACTATGTATCTCAATTCCCACTTCTTTTTTGTCTGCAGAGACCAGTGCAATGGCATCCACTTCCATCAATCCATCTTCAAGTTGAGTGCCTTGCGCAATACTTTCCAAATGTTTTTTTTCAAGAGGCTTGTTCAATTCAACCTTATATACCTTTTTTATATTTCCTGAGGGGTGTGTTAATTTCTTGGCAAGATCACCATCGTTTGTAAACAGTAAAAGCCCTGTAGTATTTCGATCCAACCGCCCCACTGGGTAGATTCTTTCATCACATGCTTTCTCCACCAGTTGCATTACAGTTTTTCTATCCTTCTCATCCTTTACGGTGGTAATAAAATGTTTGGGTTTATTAAGAAGAATATATCTCAATTTTTCAGATTGAATTCTTTTACCATTATACTCAACAGTATCGTAGCGGCTAATTTTTGTTCCTACTTCAAAAACAACTTTTCCATTTACTGAAATTTCTCCTTTTTTAATCAATTCATCGGCAGCTCTACGACTACAAACCCCGGCATTCGCCACGAATTTATTGAGCCTGATTTCTAAATTACTGTCTTTTGAAACTTCAGACTTCTTGGGGGGGATTGGTTTTTTCATTCTGTGGGTTCGCCTATTTGATTTTCTTCTTGAGTAAGATCTTTGAGTGTGGGTAATTCGGTAAGATTATTTATTCCAAAATACTCCATAAAAAACTCGCTTGTGCCATAAAGTATAGGACGGCCCAAACCTTCACTTTTACCCTTAATTTCCACAAGCCCTTTTTCTAAAAGTTTTTGTACGGCATAATCACAATTTACCCCTCT
>JAOUKG010000547.1 GCA_029882725.1 Cyclobacteriaceae bacterium | reverse complement strand
AGGCCTGAAGTGTTCCCCTGCCTGAAGTTGCCGACTCCCATAAACCTTCAGGTTGATAGGGTTTAACGCTCGCCCCCCCAATTTCAGGATTTAGTAAACCGGAACTTGCCAATGCATGATCACGTATTTCCTCTGCACTTAACCGCATTCTCTTGTATCTGGAGAAATAGATATTATCAGGGTCTTTGGTGTACTTTTCTTCGTGAACCACTGCAGACTGCATGTAGGTTGCGGAGGTAACAATCTTTTTTATTAGATATTTAATATCCCAGTGGTTATTTCTAAAATCCAAAGCCAAATAATCCAACAGTTCTGGATGACTTGGAAACTCGCCTTGCATACCAAAATCACCTGATGTACGTACCAATCCTCTACCGAAAATTTCTTGCCATACCCTGTTTACATACACTCGGGCAGTAAGTGGGTTGTTTTCATCAAAAAGCCATTTTGCCAATCCCAGTCTGTTCTTCTCATAGAGAGTTGTATCAAATTTAAGGATATCTTCGGGTGTGCCGAAATCTACTTCATCTGTGGGTTGGTCATAGGCTCCCCGGTTAAGCACAAAGGTCTTTCTTATATTAAAAGAATCTTTCATGACCATAACATCCACGGAACTATCTTTCAAATTGATAAAATTCAATTCGTTTTTAACAATATCGGAGGTGATCTTCATGTTTGGGGGATCGGCAAATGAGGCATCAATGGTTCCAAATATTCCCTTTTCAGGAACTCGGTTGAAAAATGCAAAAGTACTGTAATAATCGGTTTTGGAAATAGGGTCGTATTTATGGTCATGGCACTTTGCGCATTCAAAAGTCATCCCTAAAAAGGCTTTTCCAAATGTATTTGTCCTATCGGTAACATATTCAATTCTATACTCTTCGTCAATAACACCTCCCTCTTGTGTAATTTTATGATTGCGGTTAAATCCTGTGGCCAAAAGGCTTTCCTTTGTTCTTTCAGGTAATAAATCACCTGCCAATTGCCAGGTTACGAATTTATCATAAGGGTAGTTTTCATTGAATGCATGAATTACCCAATCTCTCCAGGGCCACATGGTTCTCAACCCGTCATCCTGATATCCATGTGAATCGGCATATCTGGCCACATCAAGCCAATGCACGGCCATTTTTTCACCGTATTGGGGCATTGATAAAAGTTTGTCAATTATTTTTTCATACGCATTTTCGGATTTGTCATTGATAAACTCTTCATGCAACTCAGGGGTGGGAGGCAAGCCTGTTAAGTCAAAAGATACTCTCTTTAGTAAATGATCTTTATCGGCTATTTCATTTGGTTTCAATCCTATTTCTTCCAATTTACCTACTATGTAATAGTCTATTGCGTTTTTAATCCATTCCTTATTTTCTACTTGTGGAAGATCCTGCTTCTCTGGTTTTACGAAAGACCAATGTGGTTTATATTCGGCACCTTGTTCAATCCACTTATATATAATATCTTTTTCCCTGTCGGTAAGTTTTAAGTTAAATTCAGGTGGTGGCATTCTTTCGGTGGAATCTTCCGAAAATATCCTGCGGATAAGATGTGAGTGGTTGGGTTTTCCCGGAATAATGGCATACTCATTTGGTTGATCTTTTAATACAGCATAGGCGGTTTCAGAATTATCTAGTCGTAATCCAGATTTTCTCTTCGACTCATCAGGCCCATGACATGCGAAACATTTATCTGATAAAATGGGCCGTACATGAAAATTATAATCAATTTTCCTGGGGAGGTCAGAGTTAAGATTATCAGACCTAAAAACGAAGATAGCGGCAACCACAATAACAATTGGAATCAGAAACAGGACAATTTTTTTAATCATTGTATGGGATTCATGTCATTTTAAAACTGTATATATCTTTAAATATAGTAAAATCCTGATAATTCCCTTTGACTTAATAATTGTTTTATATTTGCCATTAAATAACACGGTGTATTGAAAAATCATCGATTTGTTATTTTTTAAGTATAACTAAATATATTGCTTTAGCGTTTTAGTCAGATATAAAATTACACCAATGAAAAAACAAACCATATTACTACTATTAGTCTTTTTCTCGCTAATAGTTAATGCTTTTGATGGAGGGAAATATGTGTATTATTTAGATTTAACAGATGTTGTTGATGATAAAATAAAAGTTATTCTGAAAGTACCGGAGTTAAAACAGAATGAGTTACTTTTTTACATGCCCAAAATAGTGCCGGGAACCTATTCAATTGAAGATTATGGAAGACTTGTATCAAATTTTGAAGCTTTTGATAAGAAAGGGAGAAAACTTGAAGTGGAAAAAAGAGATATTAACTCCTGGATAATTAAAAAGGCAAAGAAAATCGATATTATCACCTATTGGGTGGACGATTCTTTCGATTTCAATTTTGAAGAAAATGAAATATTTTGGCCCTCCGGAACCAATATTGAAGATGGAAAAAATTTTGTAATCAATACAGGTGGTTTTTTTGGGTATTTTGATGGACAGAAAAATTTACCTTTTGAATTTAATATTCTTCGTCCCGATAACTTTTATGGAAGTACAGGACTTATTGCAAAGGGTTCTTCCTCCAATTTAGTAGGTAATCTTAGTAAGGACTATCTTGAAGTTACAGAAGACAAGAAGTTTGACACTTTCGTAGTGGACAATTATGACCATTTAATTGATTCTCCATTAATGTATTCCGAAGCTGACACTACAATAATTAAGGTTTCCAATACAGAAGTGCTGATTGCTTCTTATTCTCCCAACAAAATAATTTCTTCAAAGGATATAGCAATAGTATTGGAAGAAGTTTTAATGGCTCAAAATGAATATTTAGGAGGAAAATTACCTGTAGATAAATATGCCTTTATTTTTTATTTTACAGACCAACCTGTAACTAGCTACGGTGCTCTTGAGCATTCGTATTCTTCTTTATATTATATTCCAGAAAGTAATATCCAACAATTGCAGCAAACCTTGCGCGACTTCGCGGCACATGAGTTTTTTCATATTATTACCCCTTTAACAATACATTCCAAAGAAATACAAAGTTTCGATTTCAACGACCCAAAAATATCCAAACATCTTTGGCTATACGAAGGGGTAACAGAATATTTT
>JAOUKG010000546.1 GCA_029882725.1 Cyclobacteriaceae bacterium | reverse complement strand
TGCCTCAATAATGAGCTCTGCAATATCTTTTACAATTAGTTTACCTTCATTTCCTGTAGATTTCACAGCATCTTCGAAACGAGACACCTCATAAGGGCAACAAACCACTAAAGTATCTGCACCTGTCTCTACAGCTTCTCTCACACGGTTTTCTGAAAGTCTTTCATTTACATGGTCAGACATGAAACCGTCCAGCCACATACCACCACCACCACCACCGCAGCAATAGCTTTGTTCTTTACAACGACCCATCTCAATCATTTCCACTCCAGGAAGGGCGTTTAAAATTGATCTGGGAGCTTCAAACTCACCATTATGTCTTCCCAGATAACAGGGATCATGGAACGTAACTTTATAATTCAACTTATTTTTCAAGTCAAGTTTTTCCATTAATGGCGCCAAATAGGTAGTGTAATGGATGATATCGTAATTACCGCCATACTTGGGATATTCTTTCCTTAAAGCATTCAGGGCATGGGGGTCTGTAACCAGAATTTTGTTGAATTTATATTTATTGAAGGTCTTTATATTACTTTCAGCAAACTCTTCAAAAAGGCCAACCTCACCTGCCAAACGTTGTGAATCACAAGAACATCTTTCTTCAGTTCCTAAAATTCCGTAATCCGATTTCAATTCAGTAAGAATTTTGGCAAGGGCAGCCGAAGCTTCTTTTCCACGGCCGTGATACGCAGGATAGCACTCCACAAACCAAAGAAGATCCACAGGGCGGTTAATTTCCTTCATTATTGGAACTTCAACACCTGCATTTTGCACCCAGTCGGCTCTTTTTCTTTGGGATTCGCCCATTGGGTTACCATACTCAAAGGTATTTGTAAATGCCTCTTGCAATTCATCGGGTACATTTCCTTCCAATACAGCCTCTTCCCTAATAGCGGGCATAATTTTTATCATATCCACCTCTTTTGGGCAAACCCTGAGGCAATTCATACAAGTAGTACATTTCCATAAATCATCGGATTCAAAAAGATCTATACCTTGTTGAAGATTCCGAAATATTTTTCTGGGTCCATACTCACCTACATTATCTACAGGACAAACAGGGATACACTGACCACATTGGTAGCACCAGCCCATAGACTCCGCATTGGGAACATCTGTTACCTTATCCAGGGTTGATGTATCGTAATCAAATACCACCCTTTGTTCGAACATCCTGTTCCAATCTGCAGTAAGTTCAATGCCGTCAACAATGACGCTTTCCTTTTCGATGATTTGTTTTTTATCTACCGGCATAATAGGTTCATTATTCTGTTAACATTCATTTTTATATTTTTTCAGGAAGTTTAAAAACTCCCAATAATCTTCTTGAAAACTCAGGTAATGAAGGCATTACCTTATTAAATTCCTGTGTCATTCTCATTTTCAACACCGTATAAGAGTACACAACATATACACATGCCATGTAAACATCTGTGCCAAAGAGTGATCTGCCAATAAATTGAAAATCACCGGCTTCTCCTACGGAATGCACAAAAGCTACTCCCTTCCCAACTTTCATATACATCACCCCTTCTATTTCACTTTCCAGGTCAAAGCCCTCTGTAGTGAGCAGAGGCAAAGCCCCTGTTTTGTTTTTGGGATCCCAGAGCCAACGGCTCCAGAGCCAAAACTTTTCCGGAAAAGTAAAGTGCAACAATTCACCGGCTAAATCGGCCTTCATAAGCTTATCAATTCCGTGAACACGGTCAACAAATCCTTGAAAACGTTCTGCCGGAGGAGCTTCCCCATGCAATAGGGTTTTTATCTCCTTTTTCAATCGTATAGTAGATGTATTTTCTATAAGTCCCTTGTAATGTCTTCTCATCGTAAATACCGTCTTAATTATTTCAGTAAGTTGGTCGTCTGTGAGGTCGTCAATTACATCGGGACTCAGGTATTGCTTGAACAGGCTGCTTTTATCTTCCAGGTCAGAAGCGATAGAAATCAATTCTTCACGGGAAACCTGTTGCAAGATTTCCTCCATAAACTCTCTAATAGCAGGTATGTCAACCAATTGGCTCATCAGGCTGGGATTGCAGTTCTAATACTAGCAATAGCTTTCATAGCAGCAGAACCTGCAGCAGAAACACAATCTTCAAGATCAGCTGGTCCTGTACATGCACCTGCGGCAAAAACACCTTTTACCTCAGTAGCTACAGTATTCATAGGTCCTCCTGTTGTTTCAATGAAGTTGTATTTATTCTTTTTAAGACCAAATACATCTGCCATTTGCTTAGTTCCTGCACTAGGCTCCATACCAACAGCCAAAATAACGATATCCATAGGCACTTCCATTGGGCGACGAAGTGTAGTGTCTTCTCCTTTTACAAGAAGTCTGTCTCCTTTTTTCACAATTTCAGTCGCAATACCTTTGATATAATTTACTTTGTATTTTTCCTGAGCAGGCCAATATATTTCATTTTCCCAATAACCATACATTCTCATATCGATATAGAAAATGTACACTTTACAATCAGGTACAAGCTTTCTTATTTCAATAGCTTGTTTACTGGAAATACCACAACAAACCTTAGAGCAATATTCATTGCCTATCTGGCGATCCCTTGAACCCACACATTGGATAAAACAAACACTTTTAGGTTTTTCACCATTGGAAGGCCTTACAAAATTGTGTGCTTTAAACATTTTTTCGGCATCTACGAGAGTAATAACATCGTCATGTTCGTAGTAACCATATTTTTGTGTTTCACGTCCCGGATCGAAGTGAGTAAACCCTGTGCAGACAATTACGGCTCCAGCCTCCAGGGTTATATCCTTACCATCCTGAACGGCACTCACTTTAAAGTTTCCAACCGATCCTTCAGAAGCTGTAACAGCCGTATTTGTCATTATGGTTACATAGGGGTTATCTGTTACAGCATCCACCATTTCACCAATAGCATCCTCGCAACTTCTCAAATCGGGTGTCAAAGCAGCGTATCCGGCTGCATCAGGAGTACCCCCAAGCCGATCTCTTTTTTCAACAATTGTTACTTTATATCCAAGATCAGCTATACCGCGGGCCGCTTCCATTCCTGTCGGACCGCCTCCAATTACTAGTATGTTTTCGTAGGCCATGTTTTTTTTAGATTGTATT
>JAOUKG010000545.1 GCA_029882725.1 Cyclobacteriaceae bacterium | reverse complement strand
TGGGAATAGAGTATATTTTTAATCAAAACAAATGATTTTCAGAATTCCGGAATGAGGTGGACACCTGCTCCGGTTTTTGCAGTTAGGGGCAAATACTGGAACAATACCTAAAATGGATAATTTATAGATAAAGAATGGATATTTCGATAATTTGACTTAACTTTGAATGGATAATTTATAGATAACGAATGGATAAATTTCAATATAAACTAAACTTTGATTTTAAGACTAATCAGAAGATATTAAAACTGATAAGTTATATTGATTCATTTAAAGGTAAGTGGAATGTTGTTGAACAAAAAGAAAATGTTTACCTAAAGGAACTTCGTAAGATTGCTACCATTGAATCAATTGGTTCTTCAACAAGGATAGAAGGTGCTAAATTGACAAACGAGGAGATTAAAGAACTTCTTGATAATATAGAAATAACAAAACTGAAAACACGAGACCAACAAGAAGTAGTTGGATATTACGATGTTCTTGAGATTATTTACGAAAGTTATAATGAAATCTCCATTTCTAAAAATTATATCCAGCAGTTACATCAGCGATTACTAAAATACAGTACCAAAGATAACGGACATCGGGGTATTTATAAAAATCTATCAAACAAAGTTGTCGCTAATTATCCTGACGGCACTCAAAAAGTGATTTTTAATACAACTGAACCACACTTGGTTGAGAACGAAATGACTGACTTGATTGTTTGGACAAACCAACAATTAAAAATAAAAGAGATTCATCCTTTAGTGATTATTGGATTATTTATTTACGAATTCCTTTCAATTCATCCATTTCAAGATGGTAACGGTAGATTGTCTAGATTACTGACAAATTTACTATTACTTAAAAATGATTATCAATTTATTCAATATGTCTCGTTTGAAAATTTGATAGAGCAAAAGAAAAAGTCCTATTATGAGGCGTTAATGGATGGACAGAAAGATAGATATTCAGATAATGAACAAATAAATAGTTGGAGTATATTTTTCTTATCCTCATTAGAGACTCTGATACAAAGACTTGAGCAAAAATATGATGTGTTTAAATCAAAAGGGGGGTACTTAAATGATAGACAAAAAATAATAAAGAAATTCATAGAAAAAGAACAACCGATTAAGTTAGCTGATTTAGTCAAAGCTATTCCTGAAATTTCGATTCACACTTTAAAAAAGGATTTGCAATATTTAAAAACAGAGCGGATAATTGATTCGATTGGAAAGAATAGAGGAACAATATATATGATAAAAGAAAAATAAGTACTTGCCCTAACATTAAGCCGAATAGCCAAAATACCCTGTTCAAAATCATCTCCGTGAAATTCCGTCTATTTCTGCGAAATTCTCACCCAGAGTGCAATTTCCGGAGCAAGTGCCCAACCTGTACCGGTTTCGAGTATCCAGTTAACTTTTTAATAATTTCTTCGTTTAGATAGGAATAGAGTATATTTTTAATCAAAACAAATGATTTTCAGAATTCCGGAATGAGGTGGACATTTGCTCCGGTTTTTGCAACGCACATACGCCCCCTCCACAGGAGTCCTTCGGACCGGGGTCGAAGGTGAAAATAAATACCCCCAAAGGGTTTATATGAATAAACATATATCCCTTTGGGGGCCTGGAATTTGGACTTTCATAAGGAATCCTTATGAACAATCCGGGTCAATACGTTGTTGGATGAAGTTTTTTAATTGAATATAAGTATTTTAGTTACCCAGAACATCATCTTTTGTGCTTACAGCAACCGCTACAACCTCATCGATAATACCTTGTTCAACATTTAATTCTTTTAAAGTCGATACAAGGTGACCGGCAACCGCATTGAAATGATCTTCTGTAAGGTTCATGTGTGCATGAGCTTCACGCATTTTTTTGCCGGTATAAGCCATCGGAGCACCAAAAGCATAAGCTAAAAAAGCTTTCTGTTTGCCCGCTTGTTCCTTCATGTTTGTTTTGGTGAAAAAATGATTAATGCTATCATCAGCCAAAACTTTTTTGTAAAAAATGTCTACCGCAGCATTTACTGCATCCATTCCTCCTATTCTTTCAAATAATGTTTTCCCTTCTGCCATTGTTTTAAATTTAAATTGTTGTGTTATTATTTTAACGAGATATATAAATATATATTTATATATATATTACTAAATATGAACTTATTCAATCTGTGTTATTAGCTATTCAAACATAAAACATACATTGATTGTTTAACCCTACCTTTAAAAATTGGAAAAGCTGCTTTAATTGACTAAAAGGCCGTTTTATCAACAATTAAATATATCCAATATTTTCATCATCATATCCACTAGAGTAAATTTGACACATTAAGACGATGAGTTTTCAAATGTACTGATACTTTGCATATTCACATTAAAAAATGTAAAATAGTTTTTCTTTTTTTATAAACAATATGAATGGTTTAATCTGTGGAAATCAGTGTCATCTATTGTTTTTTAAGCCGTGATAAGTTAGCTGTGAGCATGCATTTACCGTTACCAGGTGTTATTCTTAATCCTGGAATAGAACCCCCTAATGCATTCTGGTTAAAGACTTGGGCTGTACCCTCACACTGTATGCTGTTTCTGGTCAACACCTTTTTGTTAGTACAAAAAACCAAAGAGCCAAAGAGGTATTTTTGTTTTTAAACCATATTCAATATCATCTATTGCAAGAAAGGAATTATTTGTTCCGGCAATCTGTTTGCTCGTTTTGTTTTTCCCTCCTATTTCAAATAAATATTTGTCATTGACAATGAAGTCGCCGGATTTTGGATAGTTTAATTTATTATTAGCAGAAACCTGGCTCATGAAGAAAGTTTCCCTTAATGTACCTTTGTTTGCTCGTTCATCTAACGAATACATTAAGGTTGGATTATTAATATATATCTTCTCAGGTTTTTGCATAATAGATGTGCCTATACCGGATTGTGTCAATAAATTAATTATTCCTGCTCGTGATAATAAATGTAAGTGTTTTAGTAAAACATCACGACTTGTTCCTACTTTTTGACTCAGTTCAGTAATATTTGGCTTAAATGGAACGGCAGTTGATATAAGATAAAGTAATTTTTTTATTTTTATCCTTGTTTCATAGGTTATGTTC
>JAOUKG010000544.1 GCA_029882725.1 Cyclobacteriaceae bacterium | reverse complement strand
GGTATGGCTGTGAATATTTTTAATTTGGGTTTGGCTTATAATTTTCAACTGAACAAACAGCCAAATACCAAAGGAAATTTTGATTTTCAAACTACCTGGATTTCGGAAAAGGTGGGAATTGATTTTTTTATTCAGCGCCAGCAATTGGTTACAAAAGGTTTACGGCAATTGCCTTTGTTAACGAGTAATTTCCTTACCAATGGATACTATATCTTCAATAATAAAAGATTTTCGATTTCGCCAGCCTTTAACCAAACGGTAAAACAAAACCGACCTGCAGGGTCTTTTTTATTGAATATGCAGGTAAGTAGGTTTAACGCAGAAAGTGATAATTTCCTCATTGATATTGCCGATCAACCCTTTTATTCAGTGTTAGGGCAAATGGACAGGATGCGAACATTTTCCTGGGGATTGATGCCCGGCTATGCACACACACTCATATACAGGGAGTTTTATTTAACAGGAATGGCTTCGGTAGGTTTTGCGCATTATTGGCAAAAATATTTTACCGGTGAGGTAGGTATTACCGATTTGAACTTTGGTTTGATTTCTTCCACCAGGATTATGGCTGGCTATCAAAGAGAATTATTCTTCTCAGGGTTTCAGTTTCAATTGTTTTTAAACACCCTGAATAACGATAATCTTACGTATTTTTGGCATCATCAGGTATTCAGGATATTTGTA
Organism: Cyclobacteriaceae bacterium; assembly: GCA_029882725.1. GTDB lineage: Bacteria > Bacteroidota > Bacteroidia > Cytophagales > Cyclobacteriaceae > JAHEMU01. Next base: position 2,416 of record JAOUKG010000544.1, on the reverse strand, counting down.
GGTTACAGGTTTTCTGAAAGGGGTATATTTAAAAAAGGTATTAATGAAATATTTTCAATAAAATAGTGTAATTATTAATAGGTTTTCAATGTGTTTGATTTTTATTAAAGATTGAACGTAATTTGGGTTAAAATTTTAAATGGATGAAAAGTAATCTGGAGAATTATAGGGAAGAAGTATCCTTAAAATACAATATATATAACAGTATATTTCAAACACTTGGGTTGGAAGGAATCAATAAAACCGGTATCCTTCTTCCTGTATTTGAAAGTTACTGTCGTGAAAAGCTGGCTGAAGGAAAAAATCCTGTTGAAATTGTCGACAATTTCCTTGCCGAATTTGTGCAGCAAACTAAGGAGGAATCAACTACAGATGTATTATTTCGATTTATAAAATTCATTGAACGGCAAGTGGTTTTGGTAGATGCACTGGAAGATGCCGCTTACGGAAAGATAAACGATGTAGATGGTAGTGGTAGTTTTAAGTCATTTTATGAAACCGCAGAAAACCGTCATGCACTTGATGCCCTGAAAATTTCATTGGAACAATTGAAAGTAAGGCTTGTGCTTACGGCCCACCCTACTCAATTTTATCCCGGGCCTGTACTGGGTATAATCAAAGACCTATCGGAAGCAATCAAGGAAAGTAGGTTAAATGATATAAAACAGCTTCTATCGCAATTGGGATATACGCCCTTTTTTAAGAAGCAAAAGCCCTCTCCTTATGATGAGGCCGTAAACTTAATTTGGTTTCTTGAGAATTTATTTTTTCAGTCCATTCCGGCTATATATGAAAATATGGCATCCCAGTTGGGTATGGATCTTAATGAATTATCTGAAAAAGCCTCGAGTTTTCAATTGGGTTTTTGGCCTGGAGGTGACCGCGATGGAAATCCTTTTGTGAACAGTTCAATTACATTGAAAGTTGCCGACCGTTTAAGGACTTCTGTTCTAAAGTCGTATTACAGAGACATAAGAAAATTAAAAAGAAAGCTTACTTTCAAAGAAGTTGAACCTATTATCATAGAATTGGAACAACTGTTATACGAAGGTGGTTTTTTAGATTTGTTGCCGCCAGACTTCAATGAAGATAGTCTGGTATTAAGAATTAACGAGATCAGGGATATTCTAATACAAAAATACAAGGGTGTTTATGTTAAAGATATTACGCTCTTTAAATTAAAGGTAAGGGCATTTGGGTTCCATTTTGCAACTTTGGACATCCGTCAGGACAATGATATTATAAAACAATCTTTTGACGAGCTCCGCAATCTTAATCCCTACATATTTGAGGGTTTTGATACTCATGATTTGGCATCCTATTTTACCAAACAAGGCAGTTGTAATTCGCGTGGTTTCGATGATCCGGTAATTCAGGATACTATTGATACCTTTTCAACCATAAAAGAAATTGTTTCCCGAAATGGAAAGTATGGTGCCTATCGATACATTATAAGTAACTGTAACTCGGCACGAAGTGTAGCCAGGGTATATTTAATGGCCAAGGTGCTCGCATTTGAAGGAAAGTTACCACTAGATGTGATTCCTCTTTTTGAGACCATTGGAGACCTTCAAAAAGCCTCTGAAACGATGGAGACTCTTTACAAGGATCCTGAATACAGGGCACACATTGAAAATAGATCCAACAAACAGGTGATTATGCTCGGTTTTTCTGATGGTACCAAGGATGGTGGTTATATTACAGCCAACTGGAGCATATATAAAGCGAAGGAAGAGATTACCAGGATGTCACGGGATTATGGAATTACAGCCGTATTTTTTGATGGTAGAGGAGGCCCCCCGGCACGAGGAGGAGGAAGTACTCATAAATTCTATGCTTCCATGGGCCAGGATATTGAAAGTGAGGAAATTCAACTTACAGTTCAAGGACAAACAATTAGCTCCAATTTTGGAACATATGAATCCTGTAAATTCAATATTGAGCAACTTTATACAGCAGGTCTTGAAAATAAAGTGTTTAGAGATCAGGAAAAGTCTCTAACTCAGGATCAACGAAAGGTTTTGGAAGAACTTTCAAGTATTAGTGGAAAAGCCTATTTGGCTTTTAAAGAGCATCCAAAATTTATTTCCTACCTGGAAAATAGGAGTACATTGAGGTTTTATAACAAAGCAAATATTGGAAGCAGGCCTTCAAAAAGAGGGCGTGACAAGAAGCTTACGTTGAAAGACCTCCGTGCGATACCCTTTGTTGGAGCCTGGAGTCAACTAAAACAAAATGTACCCGGTTTCTTTGGGTTGGGTACAGCATTTGAGAAAATGGATAAGGCCGGCAGGTTAGAGGAAGTAAGTGAATTGTATAAAAATAATATGTTTTTCAATACACTTTTGGAAAATAGTATGCAATCCATGTGTAAAACATTTTTTCCTTTAACACAGTATATGGAAAAAGACGAAGA
>JAOUKG010000543.1 GCA_029882725.1 Cyclobacteriaceae bacterium | reverse complement strand
CTGTGAAATAAAATAGACCTATAAGGTTTTCAAAACCTTATAGGTTTGGAATATGAAATGAAAGGTTTAGAAAAATTCGAATCAGCTACTTACTACCACATTGTAATTAACTCAGTGGGAATTGAAAACCTGTTTCATCAAAAAATCACCTTCGATCAGAATTTTTGTTATCTTTATTAAGTGCTTGTAAAGTTTTACATAACATTTACAACAGATGGTAATCCCTTAAACTGTTTTATATGGCTTCAGATCAAGAATACGTAAACTACGTTTTGGACCAAATTGTAAACGCAGGTGACATTACCTACAGAAAAATGTTTGGGGAATATGGTATCTATTCCAATGGAAAAATTTTTGGGCTCATTTGTGATAACAAATTGTTTATTAAACCAACTGAGGCAGGTCGTTCTTTTATTCATAATGTGGTGGAAGCCCCTCCCTACCCCGGTGCAAAAAACAGTTTTCTTATAGAAGAAAAATTGGAAGATAGTGAATGGATAAGTGAGCTGATACGGGTTACAGTGAAGGAGTTGCCTGAGCCCAAGCCCAAGAAGACACCCAAAGCCAAAAAGAAATAGGTATAAATTGTAGCACAGATATTCGACCCCTCCGGGGTCGAGTTCATTTAGCATAGTTCTATACATATATGACCCCTCCGGGGTCGGATATTAGTAGCAGAGCTATTGCCATAATACACTCCTCCAGAGCTATTGCCGTAATATAATCCTCCAAGTCTATTGCCGCAATATACTTCTCCAGGGCTATTGCCGCAATATACTCCTCCAGAGCTATTGCCGTAATATACTCCACTAGGGTTATTGCCGTAATATACTCCACTAGGGTTATTGCCGTATATATTTCTCTGGCAATGATCCCGGAGGGATCATATATTTATAGATCTACCATAAGCAGCTCCGACCCCGGAGGGGTCGAATGTTTATACACCAATTACCTCCTTTCATAAAACAAATCTCCTATATTTAGAGGCAAAATTCTGTTTCAAATTTTAGCTCTATGAAAATTTACCGCACAGCAAAAGGAATCATCATCGAAAACCAAGGAAAGTATTTCCTCACTTCAGAAACAAACTGGGATGCATTTGTAAATCGAAACGATCTTTATGAATTTTTAACAAAGTTGCTCCCCCGGTTGGAAGAGACTTTACTAACGGATACTCAAATTTTAGCTCCGCTTGGAAGTCAGGAAGTATGGGCTGCAGGTGTAACTTACATGAGAAGCCGGGAGGCCCGAATGGAAGAGTCAAAAGAATCGGGGGCAGCGGTTTTTTATTCCCATGTGTACGAAGCCCCACGTCCGGAGCTGTTTTTCAAATCTACGGCGAGTCGTGTAGTTGGACCGAATGAGCCGGTTCGTATACGCAAAGATTCTAAATGGAATGTGCCTGAACCTGAACTTACTCTTTTTATTACTTCCTCGGGAAGTATTGTTGGTTATACCATTGGAAATGATATGAGTTCACGGGATATTGAAGGTGAAAACCCACTCTATTTGCCCCAGGCCAAATGTTACGACGGTTCGGCGGCAGTAGGACCAGCCCTATATGTTCCTGGAAAACCTATTGATCCGGATACCTCCATTACTCTTGAAATTTTACGGCAGAAAAATACTGTTTTTAAAGGACAGATTTCTATCAATCAAATGAAACGCAAGCATAACGAATTGGTTGACTACCTTTTCAGGGAAATGTCTTTTCCACAAGGGGTGTTTTTAATGACGGGGACCTGTTTGGTGCCGCCGGATCATTTTACCTTAGAGGAGAATGACGTTGTGAGAATTGAGATTGGGGAAATAGGTGTTTTGGAAAACAATGTGAAACAATAAAAACTATTAGTTGTAATTTATTTACTTTAGGAAAATTTTAAAACTATGAACAGCACGGCTCAGGAATTTCGTTCACATTTCCCTTCATTAACCGATAGTAAATATAGTAGTCACATTTATCTCGACGGTCCCGGAGGTACACAAGTTCCCCATCAGGTGATTGATGCAATAAGTGATTACTACAAAAATTTCAACGCCAATACACACGGTGCGTTTCGTTCGTCGAAAGAAACAGACAGAGTGATGAATGAAGCTCGTGAAAAGATGGCCACGTTTCTAAATGCTGAAGGAAGTCATTGTATCTCCTTCGGACAAAATATGACTAGTATGGTGTTTTCTTTGAGCAGAGCCCTGGCCAGAATTTTTCAGCCCGGCGACGAAATTCTCATCACACAATTGGATCATGAGTCGAACCGAGGGCCGTGGCTAAAGTTGCGTGAATGGGGCATCGAAGTTCGGGAAGTGGCCGTTACCTCCTATGGCACGTTAGACTATGCCGATTTTGAATCAAAAATAAACGAGCGCACCCGACTGGTGGCCATGGGTTGTGCTTCCAATGCTGTGGGAACGGTGAACGATGTGGCTTTTGCCCGAAAACTGAGTTACCAATACGGTGCCCTGCTTTCTCTGGATGCAGTGCATTTTGCTCCTCATTTTCCCATTGATGTGCAAGCCTGGGGCTGTGATTTTCTCTTTTGCAGTGCCTATAAATTTTATGGACCTCATGTGGGCATTATGTACTCCAAACCAGATTTACTCAACACATTGCCCGTTGATAATTTGAGAACTCAGGACCAAGTTGCTCCCTATAAAATTGAAACCGGCACGTTGAACCATGCCGCTATTGCCGGAACCGCCGCCGCTGTCGATTTTATTGCTTCTTTTGGAAGTGGAAACGGGCTAAGAGAAAAATTAGTGGACTCCATGACTATTATTGGTGCGAGGGAAAGACACCTTGCCGAAAAATTATACAGTGGGTTCAAAAAAATTAAGGGAATCAAGGTGGCAGGTCCCGGTTTTGAAAAGGGACTTCGTGCCCCTACAATATCCATAGCCATGGAAGGAGTTCGCCCCGAGATATTATGCGAAAAACTGGCTGTGGAAAATATCTACGTTTGGGACGGTCACTTCTACGCAATCAAGGCTATGGAATGTTTAGGGCTTTTGGAAAAAGGCGGTGTGAGTCGGTTTGGAATTTCAGCCTATACGCGGGAAGAGGAAGTGGACAGGTTGCTGGAAGAGGTGGGGAAAATTTAAAAC
>JAOUKG010000542.1 GCA_029882725.1 Cyclobacteriaceae bacterium | reverse complement strand
ACTGATTCTGTTTGGTGGAAGCGGAATGATCTTGTTCCTGAAGGATTTTATGGTAAATATTTATCGAGGTATTATTCACTATTTGATTCCAATCAAATAAAGGTTTTTCTTTATGAAGATTTAGTGAACAGGCCATTGGAAACCATTATGGAAATGTATCGGTTTATTGAGGTAGATGAAAATTTCACACCCGATATGTCCATACGGTTTAACAAGTCTGGCCTTATTAAAAATAAATTCATTAATAAATTGATTGGTCAAAATGGATTGATTAAAAATTTTATTTCCTTTATTACTCCGTTGTCAGTTTATAGTAAACTAAAGGAAAGTAATTTATTGCAAAAAAAAGTAAACGATATACGAAGGCGAAATTTAAAAGTTGAAAAATTGGATGCCGGTTCCAGGCAACTTATAATTGATAAGGTCTATAGGGACGATATTCTGATTTTGGAAGAATTACTACACCGTAAATTGAACTGGCTATAGATTAATATCCCTGTACTCAATTTTATTCAAAACAGCTCCCAATAGCTTGCCGTCCAAAGAAGTTAAATATTCGATGGATTCCTTATCTAATTGTTTTAATGCTTTTCCTGCTGAAAAAACACAGATTACCTTATCCGCATATTTAATAAGTTCCTTAGTGTCGGCGTATTGATTGAGAGAAGGACCTTCCAAAAATATATAATCAAATTTTGTGGTGAGTATTTGTATCAATTTTTGGAAATCATTTTGTTGTATTATTTCTTCAGGTGACTGTTGCCCTCCCTTATTTCCGATTATAAAAATATTATTGAATTTGGTGTTCTGGATTAAAGATTTTATTTCAGGGTAATCAGATTCGGCGGTAGTGCTGAGTACTTCAAGTCCTGTTTCTGAATTTATGTTTTTAACAGATTTATTTTCGGTTGTTGGTTTAAGCAAAATTTTAGTCAATTCATTACTCTTGAAATTAGTATCAATAATGAGTACCTTTTTCTTTATTAAACTAAGTGCAAATGCCAGAGCAAAAATCACAAAACTTTTGCCTTCATGAGGTTTGTTACTAGTAACCAAAAAAGTCTGGGAATTTGCGTTTTCAATTTCAAATCGTAGTTTTCTTATTAATTGTTTAAAACTTTCCGATTCTTTATCCTTTTGTTTCGAGGAAAACAAAGTTGGGAAATTCACCTCTTTGGTTTTTATTTTTATAAGAGTACCTATCAATTTAATAGGTACAGCATTTTCATATTGAGTAGATGTTTTTATTGATCCTTCCAATATTTCCCATAAAAGAAAAATAAGTACACTTAATGAAAAAGATAATGCACCCGAGAACCCAATAATTAAAATGCGTTTGGTAGGAATTGGAGTTGCAGCAGGAACTCCTTCTATTATTTGCTTTATAGAACTTGTAGCAGCAAGGAGTTCGTTCCTGGCACTGTTGTATTTATTTAGAGCATCCTGGTATTCTTCCGATGCGACTTCATACTCTGTTTCAAGAGCATTCAAGGCTGCCTCCTTGGATGCATAGGTCGACATGATTCCATTTAAACTTCTCAGTTTGGAATTGAGTTGATTTAGTTTAGACTTTTCAATTGAAATTTCTATTTCTGTATTTTTAATTTCGTTATTAATATCAACCCTGGATGTATAATCAGAACTTTGAGTGCTCACATCTTTGGTTTTACTTAATTCAAAATTTAATTGTTGTTTTAGTAGATTCAAAGAATCCAATAAAACAGTATTGGTGGATCCGGATTCAATATACCTGCTATTAACATTACTTATCTTATTCCTTAATGTCAAAATCCGATTATTGTTAGGTTCTTGAACTGAAGTATTATTAGCAACATTGTTATTTCCACTTTTAATTTCCAATAAATAATTAAGTCTGAGCCCCAATCCATACAAGTTGCTATTAACAGTGGTGATTTGCGATTCGATATCATTGATTTCAGATCTATTTCCCTGGCTTTCTACTCCAATTAAATTAGACTCAGTCTTAAATTGTTTTAGCATCTCAGTTTTATCATTCAACTCAGACTTTTTCTGATTAACCAGTTCTTCAAAGAAAGAGACTGATTCATTTGTAGTTTTTGCCTTTTGAGCCGCGTAATAACGAATGAACTCTTCATAGTAAGTATTTACTGCAAAAGACGAGATATACCTATCGTGGGAAGTAAATTCAATTTGAATGTAATCTGTATTTGGAACCCTTTTAATCTCCATTGATCTCAAAACCCAGGGGTATGTATATCCGAAACCTTTCAAAACTTTGAGTTGTAAATCAGCGTTTTCTTCTTCTATGGTTAAGGGGGACATCTTTTTGTGTTCAACCTCAAATATTTTTTTTGCAGTATATAACTCTTGTTTAGTTAAAGTTACTTTTGAGTATTTATAAAAGTCATGAAAGGGGGGTTCTATTGAATCAAGATCATGAAGGGCAAGTCTGTAGCAAAGCTGATTAATTAAAACACCCGATTTCATAGTTGACAATAGATTTGTGAACTTTAAATCAGCCTCCCTTATATTAAATCGATCATCGTTTAGTTTTATCCCTTCGTTGGTAATAAACCCGGTAGATAACTGGGTGATAGATTTATACCTTTCAGGTATGTTCCTTGTAGATAAAAATGCGATTGTTACTGAGGCAACAGTAATCCCTATAATTATATATTTTTTCCTCCATAGTATGAGTAAAAGATAAACTATATCCATGATTTGGATTTTATAACTACCTGTATTTTTCTTTGTGTAAATTTAATATTTGTCATTGATTCATTCTAATTACAAGCCATTATCTTTTTAAAATATCCATACAAAATTCGCATATATTAATTTAGATATTAACAACTGAAAATTCAAATACTTTTTATATTTTTACTTGTAGTCTTATTTAGATAGAATAATGAAAAACTTGAAATTTATATTATATAATTTCATTATCGTGTTCTTCACATTATCCGCTTTGGAAGGAGTTTGCTCTTATTTATTAAATCATCCAGAGAAGATTCCAGGGTCATTATTGGCTTCCTTTAAGTCCTATTACAATAAATACGACAGGTTAACTATTCAAGTGATACCTGCATGTGCATCGTATAACGTCAACTTATTTTATTTGC
>JAOUKG010000019.1 GCA_029882725.1 Cyclobacteriaceae bacterium | reverse complement strand
GGTTTTAGGGCACTTGGATCCATGCTAATGACCCTGTAGGGGTCACCCATCAATAGCCCCGGGTCATCTCCTCGACAAGTCGAGGAGATGACCCGGGGCAAAGGAGGAGAAATGGCAATCGACCCTGTAGGGGTCGCCCAAATCATACACGCAGTCAATTTTCACTAGGAGGTATTATTTTATTGTTTTGGGGTTATATGTGCCAATTTGATACTCTGGCTCCTTGGGCGACCCCTACAGGGTCGGAAATAAGGATGTATTCCCCTAAAGTAAACGACATTGAATTCAAAATTGGGGTAATAATAGGAGGTGACTTGTAGGACCGGACGGACGTCCGGACCAACGCAGGAGGAGGATCTATATTCACCATAGCTTTAGCGGAGGAGGATCTATATTCACCGTAGCTTTAGCGGAGGTGGGCCAAATTAGCATGGGGGGTCAAATTAGTAAGGGGGACCGGATGGACATCCGGACCAATGCGACCAAAGCAGGAGGTGTGAAAAAAATCAAAAACCGTATTTATGGTTGTAAACAAAGATGTTTTTAAATTAACCGTGTTATAAACGGCTAATTTTATTATTTATTTGATTTTTAATTTTTTTATTCAAATATTTATCACGTTAAATTTAAATTAAAAATGTGATGAATACAATTAGAGTACTTGGCACTGGCATCTTCACGCTTCTTCTTTACACTATATGCTTTTCTTCGCCGGTCGATAGTACTCTGTTGTATTCTCACATAAAACCTACTATCGAATCGTACCGGCAATTTCCTGAAGTATATACTCAAAACTCTATTATATATGGTGATGCTTATGCTGGTTTTAATATTGAATCAGAATCTCAATTCGAAGGATATGTGAATCCCAATGATTCCATGCAGTCGACTATTCAAAAGGCCAATGAGGTTCTTGCGGCCATCAAGGAGTCGTCCAACTACATCCGTAATCTCAATCAAAAGAGCCGATTGGAGTTTCCGGTAGGTATTAAGAAAAAAATTGGCAACATAGATTATACTTTGGGCATTGCGAGTATCAAACTTTTTCCTCAATGGGCAGAGCTGGAGGTATATATGCAGTTGGAAATTCCTCAAAGCGAACAAAAACTTACTTTTTATGGAACGGGCATTCGGTTTAGTAATAAGGGGGGAATCCTACCGGGGGCCGGATTACAGCTGGCGGGTGATTTCTCAATTCCCCTTTCGGGAAAACTGGGACATCTCCTCCTCAAAGGGGGTAAAGATGGTTCCAGGGTAAGCTTTGGTTGCCAGGGATTTGAAAACATGACATTGGATGCGGAATTGGTTTTTGCCCGCTCCCTCCTTTTACCCGATAACGGAAAGGGAAAACCAGCCGAGGGAAATATATCTCTGGCATTCCGTACCGAAGTCCTCCACTGGAACGACATTCTTGCAGAAATCACCTTGCCTGCCGCCCTGGTAACTAGTTTACCGGGGTTCAGAATCGGCTCAACCCGGGCAATTTTCGACTTTAGTGATTTTCGTAACAGTCCGGGGTTTTTGAATGAGAATACAGATCCTTTGTGGAGGGGAGTTTATTTGCAGAGTGTTGATCTTCGTCTTCCGGATGCTTTTCGCGACAGGTTGGGGCAAGTACCGCGATTAAAAATTCAGGGCATGATCCTCGGATCGGAAGGAGTGAGTTTCAAAACGGAGGTAAGTCAATTATTGGCCCTGGACGATGGTCAATTGGGTCGATGGAAGTATTCTATAGACAAAATCAAGTTGCATTTGGACAAAAACCAATTGATGCAGTCTGAATTACGTGGGAAGATAGGCTTGCCAATCAGCGACGAGGGTAATGAATTGGCTTATAAGGCAAAGTGGAGTGAATCGGGAGATTTTCAACTTGAGGTTGAAACCCGGGATGATATTGGCCTCAGTTTGTGGAAAGGAAGTCGGGCGACTTTATTCGAGAATACTTCCATAGAGTTGCGGATAGAGGATGGTGAATTTCATCCGGTGGCTCATTTATATGGGGAGGCTATTTTAAATATTCCCTGGAAAGGGTCGGAAATGGCATTGGGGAAATTGAGTTTCAGGGATTTAAAGATGGATGGTATCACCGGAGAAATGGAGGTTGAATATTTCCAGCTGGACAGTGAGAGTCTTCCTCGTTTGGGTAATTTTCCCCTATCCATTTCCAAAATTGATCTTATAAAGAGCAGTTCAGACCAACTTTCCCTGACTTTTGATTTTGGGATTTCATTGGGGAAGGAAAATTCATTTTCCGGAGCTTCCCGAATTAAGGTGATTAGTCAAAGGGAAGAACGTGATGGCAGGGAGCGATGGGTATATTCCAGGACCCAGGTCGAAGAAATAGAGCTTCACGCCCACTATTCGGCATTTAAAATTGACGGCAAGGTGCATTATGAGGATGCACATGAAACATGGGGAAGTTTTTTTACGGGAGAGGTACAGGCTGAAATTGAACCGGGAATACGTGTGGCTGCACAGGTAGTTTTTGGTAAAACCAACGAATACAAATATTGGTATCTGGATGCCATGGCAGAAATGCCTGCAGGAATACCTCTATTTGGTAATATGGCGGTTTACGGAATTGGAGGTGGCGGATCAGAAAGGATGACGGTGACGGAAAGTACCTCGGGTACTATGATGACCGCTGTTTCATCCGGCTTACAATACGCCCCTCATCCGTCCGCCGGTATGAGTTTCAAGGCCATTCTTTTACTGGGCTCCTACCCTAACAAGGATACATTTACCTCGGAACTGGTACTGGATATGTCTTTCGCCAGCGATGGAAGCCTCCGCAGGATTGAGCTTTCGGGTAACGCGAAGTTTGCCGTGCCCGGTGCCTCATTTGGCAGCGGAAGATTAGGTCAGCTGACATCCAATCTTTCTTCAGCTCTTGGAAAACTCGATCAAACCCTTCAATCATCCCCTGCAGGAATGCTTTTTGGCGAAAGTACAGGAATGACTAAGGCGGTTGTTGGTGAAAACAAGAATACAGCTGAAGATGGGGTTCTTGCCAAAGCACGGCTTGTTTATGATCATGAAAATCGCATTTTTCATGGTAATTTTGAGGTTTTTATCAGCTTGGGCAAGGGGAAAATCACTGGAAATGGCACCAATAACCGAGCAGGATGGGCCACCTTGCATTTTGCCCCCGATGAGTGGTACATACATATTGGCCATCCGGACGACAGGCTGGGTTTGACTATTGATGCGGGGATTGCCAAAATCGAAACCCATGCTTATTTAGTAGCTGGCAGTATTATTCCGGACCTTCCTCCCCCACCTGAAAAATTAACAGCACTGCTGGGCGGAACACCTCGTTCAAATGATTTATCTGAATTAAGCGGAGGTTCGGGGTTCTTATTTGGTGGCAGCTTTGATGTCGATACCGGAGATCAGGAATTCATGATGTTCTACGGAAAATTTAATGTGGGCGCCGGGTTCGACCTGTTTTACCGAAAAACAAATTCAAGTCCCTGTGGGAACTTCGGAGGAACAAACTGGAGAGCAGGAGGACAAGCTTACGGCTATTTTGACGGCCTTATTGGAATAAAATTGGACGTTTTCGGCAAAAAGCAACGCATTGATATCTTGAAAATTTCAGCAGCAGCGCTTATTGAAGCCTCTTTTCCGGCACCCGTTAGTTTTACAGCCCAGGTAGGTGGATATTTTGAAGTCCTCGGGGGAATAGTCAAGGGGCAATGCCATTTCGAAGTATCCCTGGGCGACCGGTGTTCATCGGGACAATCGCAAGATTTTGAAGGGCTGGAAATCATTTCCTCCACCGGCCCCATTAATAATACAACCCAATTTAGTGTATTTGGCACACCTCAAATTGGTTTTAATATGCCCATTAATCAGGTCATAAAAATCAGTGAAAACGGAGTCAATAAAGAATTTAAAGCGCACCTAAAAACCCTTCAAATCGCGGGAACAACTGGTTTAATCCCCTTTCGAAGCGAATGGGGCGAAAATAATCAATCGGTGGTATGCATTCCCAATGCTTTATTGCCTGCCCACCAGGAAATGACCATGCAAATAGATTTAGAACTACTGGAAAAGAAATCGGGCAACTGGGTGCCTGTAATAAACAACGGAGCAAGCTATATGGAACATCAAACAATTGTTTTTACCACAGGTGCAGCACCTGAGGTAATTCCTCCTGAAAATGTGGTAATGAGTTATCCTCAAGTAGATCAAAAGTACTTTCACACGCAGGAAAGTCCAACAGGATTTCTGGTATTGGGACAAGGCCAGCCGGAGTTATTTCAGCCCGACAATCAATACACGGTTCAAATTGGGTTTCAGGATGATAATCAATTTTGGCCGGCTTCCTGGCAATATGAAGGAAACCATTTGCAGTTTGAAATACCCCCGGCCCTTCCGAACGATAGCGACGTCAAATTGATTATTAAAAAAGTACCTATCGATACTATTCAAAATACAAATCAGACTGTTTCACAGCATTCAACGGAAGTAGAAACAGGTGAAAAACAGGAAGTGTATTTCACCGAAACCACAATCAATGGAAACATAGAACAACTAAAAACAATAGAGTTATACAGTCATAGCTTCCACACAAGTAAGTTTTCCACATTTCAGGAAAAGGTCGAATCACTTCAGTTTAGAAGTGCCTATCCCTACCTGCTCATGCCCGGCGTACACGATATACGTTATGAGTACGAATCGACAGAGCCCATTGACTTCACCCTATTGGAAGAAGGCCAGGAATCAGTAAGAATTCGCATCGTGCCTGAGTGGGAAAACGACTGGTTTGAAAAAGAAGTCAACCCTTTGGTTTATCAGCAGCCCGAATGGGTAAGGCGGTACGTAAGTTGGAGGAATCCTGTGTACAGTGGAATTATACCCTCGGGAACAACCCAGGCAGCCAATGTGGGAACAACTACTCTCTTTACGGATAAATTGCCCTGGTATGCCTACAAAGATTTGGGCGAAATCAAATCGGGTTTAGCGGGTCTCTTCCTCACTGACCCCGGGAATCAAGCAATCAAAAATGTGCTATTCACCAACTTCCCGGCCTTGAAAGTCCCTGGAAATTACGGGATTCACCTGGAATACTACCTGCCCGGTAAAGAGCAGCCCAATAGTATGTTCATTTTAAATGCTGAAATAAGATGAAAAGAATACTTTCAATCCCAGTTCTGCTGCTGTTTCTCACCATTCAAACCCAGGCCCAGATTTGGGTATCCGCAAGGACTTACCAAGGAGATTCCCTGGTAGTAAGATGGGTGCCGACAACACCATCAACATGGGAAAAATGCTCCAAACAGGGATATATTCTAAAGCGCTTTTCTTTATCTGAAAGTCAAAAAACAACCCCAAACCCCGATTATTCACACAAAATTGAGCTAAAAACGATGGAAAAATGGCGAATTCCATCTGAAAACGACCCTATAATGGGAATGGCTGCACAAGCCTACTGGGGACAAACATTTGGGAACGGAAGCCCACAAACCCACTATCAGGAGCAAATCCAGAGGCATTCATTTGCTCTGTTGGCTGCTGACATTTCAACCACCGTGGCCGAATATTCCGGCTTGCGTTTCGCCGACAGGCATGTTAAGGAAAAGGAAGACTACCTTTATCTGGTAACATGTACCGGGGAACAGAATACTGACAGTGGATTTGTCTTTATCCGTGGCAGGGATGAGTACCACACAGCACCACTGGAGGATTTCAGCGTTAAAATTCAGGGTGAACTGGCTGAAATTTCCTGGAAACAGGGTAGATCGGGAGAACAATATGTGGCCTTTGAAGTGTATAAATCGATTGATAAACAACATTATTTCCCCGCCTTTTCCCAGCCTGTAATTCCCTTGAGCAAGCAAGTCAAAACGGATACACATACTGTTATTGATAGTCTAAAGGGCAACTCTGAAGTTCTTTATAAGTTGCGGGGCATTACCTCTTTTGGAGACAAAGGCGATTTTACCGATCCTGCAAAAGGAATTATTATTGACCGGGTTGAACAGGCACCCCGTATTACCCGCCATGAAAATACAAATGGTCAAACTCAGTTTCAATTTACATACGAAAACAAAGGACTTAATAGGATAGAACTACTTTCTTCGGAAAGTTTTAAAGGAGATTATGATCGCATTGAGGAATGGAAAAGTGATTTCCCTGAAAAATGCACCACGAAAATTTCCACACGTTCCCTCTACTACAAACTTCGGTTGCATTACAGAAATGAGGTTCAAATGGAAAGTGTTCCTTATGCCGTTTTCGTAGAAGACAGCCTCCCTCCTGCCAATCCTGTATTGAAACTATTAAAATACGATTCCGGAAAAGTCAATATCGCATGGGAAACAGGCAATGAACCCGATTTATTGGGAATACGGGTATTCAGAAGCTTTAAAAATGATCATAATTTCATTGAAATCACTTCTCAACCGCTTCTAACAGGTTCATTAACAGATTCTCTGCATTACAGGAGCAAGGAAAAGGTGTTTTATAAACTGATTAGTGAAGACCTTCGACACAATCGTTCGGTGGAAGATACGGTATATATGTTGCAAATGCCCGATTTACTACCGCCTGAAACACCTATTATCTCGAACTATTTTCAGGATTCTGCCGGGGTTCAACTTCAATGGCTTGTTGGAAATGATTCGGAACACGACCAAGCCTTCATTTTCCGAAAGGAAGAAAACCAGAAAGGATGGAAATTATTGAATATGCAAATGGCAAAAACGGGCCGCTATGGAGATGCCTCTGCTGCCCCTAACACTTCCTATTATTATTTATTGACAATCCGTGATGTTTCAGGAAATGAATCGGCCCCTTCCAAACCTGTGATGGTCAGGACCCGAAATTTCAAAAACTTCAGACCTCCGGTTTTAAGTGGAAAAGCACTTAGGACGTCCAGACAAGTTGAGTTGCGCTGGACTATTAATGGAAGGGAGATCGGTAACGTTTGGGTGTACCGGAGTGAAAGGAAAGAGCCGTTTCAACTTTTGGGAAAAGTAGAGGGAAGGGGATTTTATGATGATGATGTGTTGCCGGGAAATATATACAAATACAAGGTTGTTGTGATCAATGAGGATGGGGGAAATGGGGAATATTCGAATGTGATAACTATTAAATATTGATGATATGATGTTGAATGGAAGGAGATATCAAGGGTTGGATGGAGGTTTGGGTTCGTATGAAAAGGGACCGGACGGACGTCCGGACCAACATAAATCTCAGGATCGACATAGATATGGACCGGACGGACGTATAAACCAACATAAATCTCAGGACCAACTTAGATATGGACCGGACGGACGTATAAACCAACATAAATCTCAGGACCAACTTAGATATGGACCGGACGGACGTATAAACCAGCATAGATATGGACCGGACGGACGTCCGGACCAACATAAACCTCAGGACCAACATAAACCTCAGGACCAACATAAACCTCAGGACCAACATAAATCTCAGGACCAACGTAAACCTCAGGACCAACGTGGATTTGAAAGATGTGCATACCAGATTATTTGGAATGTGTTGGGGGTATTATTTCTTATTCTATTACAAACTTCCTGTATAGAAAAGGAGGGGATGCAATATAGTCTGAATCTCAAAACAGGATTGCCCAATCATTACGATTACAGGGAATGGGAAAGTCTGGCTCCTTTTGATTCTGTGGAGGTGAGATTGTATAGTTCTGAGGAGGATTACTATTTGGATAACAATTCGATTTATTCAGGTTATACAAATGGAAATGGGGAAATAAACATCCCCGACTGGCCCGGGGAAGAATTGCTTTGGTGCAGGGCTGCTAAAGGAAAGTTTAACAATTTACGATTTGGGGATATAACCAATTCAACCCCCTGGAGAACGGTTCATACTAAATCCAAAAAAATCAGGATGTTCGAAGTCCGAATGTCCTCCACCCCTACCAGATTGCAAATCAATCTAAAACGGGGGCTGGAAACTATTTCAGGATATAGCATTCAGTTATTTCTCTCAGAAAGTGATTTCCAAAATTCAATACCCCCTACTCAAAATCTTGATGCTCTAAACGGGGTTTATGGAAACTTCAGTAATGCGAATACCCTCTTTTTAGAGGAAAAAATTGGCCGTGCATTTCGAATGACATCCGATGCCCATGGAGCAGCTCTTTTTGACAATCTGGAACCAAGAAAATACTGGTTCCGGGTATATGATTCCGATGGAAATCGGGTAGAATCCTCCTCAAATCAATTGGATTCTGTACTTCCTGATAATTTTAATCTCACTACAGTAATTGATGTATTTTTGCTATGAAACTTGTTTTTATTATATCATTTGTTGCTTTCACGCTTATATTACAGGCCCAAAACGCCGGTGATTTCCGGTTAACGGTTGAAATTGTACAGGTATGTGGTTATCAGGACACCGATATTGATACCGGGGAAGATTACCGTTGGCAATTCTGGAGCAGAAATGAGTCGGAAACGCAGTTTTACAAAAGCACTATCATAGGAAAAGACGAAATGATTGCCGGCACCTGCCTGAATGCAGACAATCCAAATACGTTTGGTCCACCTCTTCCTTATACTGTTTATAACGGAATACATAACAGCTCAAACAAGTCGGAATTTTTAGTGTATTTACAAGTTGCCGGCTACGAAAAAGACTGCTTTGCAGACAATAGTCACAATGGCGATAACCTAACCTATAAACCCACTTGTTATTGCGGTCTGCTCGGTACTTTACGCTGTCAAGACAAGGATGATGACAATTACGCACTGTCCTCTCTAACCCCCGTCCGGGTAAATTTAAATGAACTCGTTCCGGGTGCCTATTCACCCATACAAACGATTGACATTACTGTAAATGGCGTGCGAAAGTATTCCGTGAATTACCGTTACAGGTTCACACCTCCCGTTCCTGAAACAGTGCAGCTTTTAGCTGAAAATACTGTTTGTAGCGGGGATAATTATACATTAAAACTGAATTACAGTTATCCTGTAAAGCAAATAAAGTGGTACGAAAACATTAATTACCAACAAGTTAAAGTAATAGACGGGCTTGACTACCAATGTGTTTATCCCGGTTTTTTAGACTGTAATAATTGCAGTGGCCCTGAATGTCAAGCGTGTATTTGTCAGGAGTGTCTATTCAATAACCCGGAGGAGGATTGTTATCAGTCCTGCCAAAGTTGTGTGATCTCACATTATGAATACGTATGGCAGGAAGTGGGAAGCACCAATGTTCCTGAACTCACTTTAACAGCCCCGGCAACAAATTCAGATCAAAACTTCAGGCAATACCGTGCTGTAATTATAGGTGAAAATAATGAGTATAGTCTGGGACCCAGCCAGCCCGGAGCTATCACTACTGTTTTAAGAGGCCCCGCATTATTAAAAGAGTATGTTTATAATGGAGCTTCCCTGTTATTACCCGAAGACGTAAATCAAATTCACCCTGGAATTGAAATTCAGCATGTATCCTGCTTTCTCGAAAAGACAGGAAGTATATCAATCACCGGCCTGGATAATAGTCTGAGTGGCAACGGTATATACAACTTCCGACTATACAATGGAACTGAAATTGGGTCATTTCTTAACATTACACAAGTCAGTGACACAAACCCCGTGGTTTTTGAGGGTCTGGCGTCGGGAAACTATCAATTAAGGATTATCAACAGTCTCAATGGTGGTGAGTATTGCTTTTCCGAGTACACAATCTCTATCCGTCAACCCGGGGCACCTCTTTCTGCTTTGTCTGTCAACCCAAATGATGTAGGTAGAAATGGCTATTCCATCAGTTGTTTTGGAAATGCCGATGGGGAATTGATTATCGAAACCCACGGCGGCCTCGGTGCTTATTCGTATCTGTTTAATGACCAACTTTATGATTCCGGTTATTTCGAGGGGCTATCTAAGGGAACCTACTCATTCCAGATTCAGGATGAAGTGGGTTGTACAGAAATTTTCCAAACTGAAATTACCTCTCCTGAAATTCTTGAATTTACCGACCTCCCCGGGGGAATATTACAGTCTGTTGACTATGAATACCACATCCGATGCTTTGGGGAATTTAATGGAGAAATAACAGGTACATTATTTGGCGGGATTCCTCCCTATCAAGTGCTTTTATCCCAAGAATCAAGTGCTTTCGAAGCCACCTCAGAAACCAATGGCCCCATATGGTTCAGTGAATTAGGTGCTGGTAACTACACCGTAATTGCCACAGACAAAAATGGCTGTACTATATTGGAGGAAGCCATTTCTCTGCTACAACCTCCTCCACTTACAGCAGAAATTCAGGAGATACAACCTCCCGTATGTCCGGGTGGAAATGACGGGAAATTCACCGTGAAAATATCAGGCAATGTGGGTATTCCTCGTCTTCAATTGGAAGGTAAAACCCTATCGGGAAGTCAGGTAGAATTCACCAACCTTATGGCCGGAAACTACCTCCTCGAGTTTCAGGATGAATTTCAATGTTCCCAAACATTACCTGTCTCCATCCCGGATAACCCCAAACCACTGAACATTAACATTCTTGAGGTGATACCACCCGTTTGTCCGGGCACTGCCTCCGGAAAAGTGATTTTAATGGGAGAAAATGGCTCATTTCAATCAGAAAAAGACCTCTATACATTCAAAATCCCTTTTCATGAGGATGTTATTTC
Organism: Cyclobacteriaceae bacterium; assembly: GCA_029882725.1. Classification (GTDB taxonomy): domain Bacteria; phylum Bacteroidota; class Bacteroidia; order Cytophagales; family Cyclobacteriaceae; genus JAHEMU01. Next base: position 1,650 of record JAOUKG010000019.1, on the reverse strand, counting down.
ATCGCAAGGTATTCCAGCTACAATCGATGGACTTTTAGCAGGCATTCACCGCATCACCGTATATGACACACACGATCCATCTTGTCAATATTCTGTTCAAGTGGAAATTCCTTCCATGCGTCCTGATCCTCTAACTGTAATCATCGAAGAGATCATTGAACCTTTGTGCTTTGATTCCAGTGATGGCAGGGTGAAATTGTCAGTTTCAGGAGGAGATGCCCCCTATTTCTTTCATCTGGAAGACAGCACTTCCGTGGAAATAACCGGAAGTCTCTTTGAGATAAACCAACTCAGTAGGAATGAACAGGGATACACCTTGTATGTTTATGACAAAAACCACCTGATCTGGCCGGAATCTTGTACCGTAAGTGTTGTTTTACCTATACATACCCCGCAACCTGTTTCTGCCAATTACACACTTTCTCCCCCCTCCTGTTTTGGAGAATCAGACGGGAAAATTCAGGTAGCGCCAACCGGAGGCACAGCTCCCTATAACATCCGTTGGCCCGGTAGCGCATTGGAATCACCTCTGTTATCGGGAATTCCATCGGGACAATATGAGGTTTCCATTACCGATTCAAACCAATGCACTTTCGTGGAAATCATCACGTTGAATGACCCCTTGCCGCTTGAATTTGAAAAAATAAACACACAAAACCCCAGTTGTTCAGAAGCTGCCAACGGATGGATATGGATGTCTGCCCGGGGTGGAAACGGATACATTTCTTATAAATTAAATGAAAATGAGTCATTTTTTGGATATTTCAAAGATCTAACCACTGGAAATTATACTTTAACGGCTACTGATGAAAACGGGTGTCAGGTCACACAAATCGTTGAATTGTTGAATGAAATTCCTCAATTCGATATAGTCAAAACGCCTCCGCTATGTGCCGAGGGCTTTGGTAGAATTGACATAACCGTACCCAATAATTTTCAGGCAAAAGAGTTTATCCTGGACAGCATAAAACAGCCCCATGGATATTTTGACCAGATTCCTGAAGGGGAGCACTTACTAAAGATTACCGATGCTACCGGTTGTGCATTTGAAGAGATTGTAAATCTTACTATACCCAATAAGTTAGTTGCCTCGGTCCGTACTTTGACACCTTCCGAATGTGGAATTTCAAACGGGCAAGCCATGGCAATCATTGAAAAAGGCCTCCCTCCCTATAAAATTTACTGGAAAACCCTTTCCGGGGAAACAGTTTCACCCAATCAACTTAGTGAGGGGGATTACAAAGTGTATATTATCGACAATAATTTATGTCAGTTACAACTGAATTACCATCAACCTTCTGTTTCCACTTTGTTGGCGGAAGCTACCATTCTGCAACCTGCCGATTCAGAAGGTAAAAATGGAAGCGTGCAACTTAAAATTCTTGGAGGTTCAGGAAACTACCAAGTTAACTGGTCCTCCGGATTTGGCAATACCCTCAATTCAAATTTATCTGCAGGACAGGGTGAGGCTATTATTTCGGATCTGACCACTTCATGTGAAACAACTGTTTCATTTTTTATTGAAAAAACACCACCGTTGAGCTACGAATCCTTGGTGAAAAATCCGTCCTGCGGTCAGTATGACGGAAATATTGAGCTGATGGTTTCAGGTGGCACGGCTCCTTACCTGATTGAGTGGGAGTCTGGAAG
>JAOUKG010000541.1 GCA_029882725.1 Cyclobacteriaceae bacterium | reverse complement strand
GGCTAAAGTGAAAGATGAGAAAAGTCTTGATGCATTTATAAACTCCGGAGTACCCTCGCTTAAATATGAGGAGTATAAACACTCCCCTGTTTCTAAATTTCTTGCGAATTCACTTAAAAATTTTAGTGAAAACAAACAGGAAAAAATAACACATATTGATCAAATCAATTCAAAGAGTATAAAAATTGTATTTGAAAACGGTGTCCTCAAAGGCGGTAACTCTATTGATATTGAAGGTTTAACTGTTGAACCACTTAACAGTCAAAATTTAAATCCTGTTGAGCATTCAGTACTATCAGATCCATTTCAATTATTAAATAAAGCCCAATTTACCGATGGAGTTAAAATTGTGGTTAAAAAAAACCATCAGATTACAACTCCTATAGAAATTGTATATCTAAATGGCGGATCTGACCTGATATCTTTACCAAGAATTGAAATTGATGTAAATGAAAGTTCCTCACTTGAAATCATTGAAAATTATCAATATTCAGGAAATAACGAGATTATTATTTTCCCGGTTTTAATCGCTCATGTACAAAAAAATGCTCGCTTAAAATCGTGTACTCTCCAAATAGAGGGACAAAACCAGTTGCAAGTTAGTAATTCTGTAATTACCCAAGAGAGAGACAGCTTTTATAAACATGTCATAATAAGTACTTCAGGGAAATACCTTAGAAACAATCATTCTGTATTGCTTTCTGATGAAAATTGTGAAACCCATCTATATGGTCTTACACTAACCAGTGGTAAAAACCTTATAGATCATCACACAGTGGTAGATCACATGAAGCCAAACTGTTATAGCAATGAATTGTACAAAGGAATTCTAAAAGAAGAAAGCACCGGAATATTCAACGGTCGTATTTTTGTAAGGCCTAATGCTCAACAAACCAATGCTTTTCAATCGAACAACAATATATTATTAAGTGACAATGCTACTATTCACACCAAACCACAGTTGGAAATTTGGGCAGATGATGTAAAATGTAGTCACGGTTGTACCTCAGGGCAACTGGATGAAGAAGCAATGTTTTATTTGAGAACACGTGGATTGGACAAAAACCAATCGAGAGGATTACTCCTAAAAGCATTCTCGGATGATGTTATTCAACACATTGAAATTGAAGAAGTCAAGGAATATATTACCGAAGTGGTAGCAGCCAAATTATTAGTATGAAAGTTTATACCAGTAAACCATCTTTAATAGAAATCAGGAAAGAATTTCCTGTTTTACACCAACAGATAAACAATAATCCGTTGGTGTATTTTGATAATGCCGCTACCACCCAAAAACCAAAATCGGTAATAAGTGCCATTGTAAATTACTATGAAAATTACAATGCAAATATTCATAGAGGGGTGCATACTTTAGCTGAAAAGGCAACTATCGCATTTGAACTTACAAGAAAGACTATAGGTGAATTTTTGAACTCCCGGGAGACCGAGGAAATCATTTTTACAAGGGGCACTACCGAGGCAATAAATCTGGTAGCTACTTCTTTGGGAAATGGAATAATCAAATCAGGTGATGAAATTATTGTCTCTACACTTGAACATCATTCAAATTTTGTTCCGTGGCAACAATTGGCTGAAAAAACCGGAGCCATTTTGAAAATCATCCCTATCCATGAGGATGGCAGCTTAAATATGGAAGCCTATTTTTCACTGTTAAGTGAAAAAACGAAACTGGTAGCGGTAAACCACGTTTCCAATGCTTTGGGAACTATCAATCCAATTAAAAAAATCATTGAAGCAGCGAAAAATCAAGGCGCACTCATTTTAATTGATGGAGCTCAGGCTTCTTCACATATAGAAATTGATGTTCAGGAATTAAATTGTGATTTTTATGCGATTTCAGCTCATAAAATGTATGGTCCTACCGGAATTGGTGCATTATATGGCAAAAGAGAAATTTTGGAATCAATGCCTCCCTATCAGTTTGGAGGGGAAATGATCCGTAATGTATCTTTCGAAAAAACAACGTTCAATGATATTCCTTACAAATTTGAAGCAGGAACGCCACATATTGAGGGTGTAATTGCGTGGAAGAGCGCTTTAGATTTTGTGTCGAAAATAGGCAAAAAGGAAATCATGGAGCACGAACATGAACTTACTGAGTACGCAATTGGCCAATGGCAGGATCTTAAGGGCATAAAGATGTTCGGCCCAAAGGAAAACAGAGTAAGTGTAGTTTCTTTTGTATTTGAAAATATTCATTCTTTCGATATAGGGCAAATGCTCGACGCCAGAGGGATTGCTGTAAGAACCGGTCACCACTGCACAGAGCCTCTCATGTCAGTTTTAGGTGTTGATGGAACCGTTAGGGCATCTTTTGCTGTTTATAATACTCGTGAGGAAATAGATACCATGACAAAGGGATTGGAACGAATAATAAACTTTTTTAAATAATGGGAATCAACGAAATACAAGATAAGATCATTGAAGATTTCTCCGTTTTGGATGGAGATCAGGAAATGACTAATTTTTATCTTATGGATCTTGGCCAAAAACTTCCCGATTTTCCTGAATCCAAAAGGACCGAAGAGAATTTAGTAAATGGATGCCAGTCTAAAGTTTGGCTGGATGCTGAAATCAAGGATGGAAAAGTGTATTACTATGCCGACAGCAATACAGCTATAACCAAAGGACTTGTTAGTTTACTTGTAAGAGTTTATAATGAACAAGACCCTACAGATATTCTTATGTCTGAGTTGTATTTCCCTGAAAAGATAGGCATGAGCAGGTTTATAGGAACTCAACGAAGTAATGGTTTTAAAGCCATGATTAAACAATTTAAAGTATATGCTGTTGCTTTAAAAACTAAAATGGAGATGGCAAAAAATGGATAACTCATCATCAAATACCCTAACCGAGGAGCAACTGAAAGAAAAAGTCATTGATGCCATTAAGCGTGTCTATGATCCGGAAATTCCTGTGGATGTATATGAATTGGGCTTAATTTATGAAGTCTCAGTTTACCCTGTAAATAATGTGTACGTTTTAATGACCTTAACCTCTCCATCTTGTCCATCGGCAGAAGCCATACCAAGTGAAATTGAGGAAGTAATTAAGGCACTGGAAGAAGTAAATGAAGTTCAAGTGGAACT
>JAOUKG010000540.1 GCA_029882725.1 Cyclobacteriaceae bacterium | reverse complement strand
ATGAATTATGCGCAATATGGTCCAAAAAACCCTTTTAATAATGTTTTGTCAAATAATGAGATGCTTCAATTACAAGCTGAGGAATTGGTTGATAAAATTAAATCCATTTCAAAAATGGAACATAGAGTTCTGTATTATGGACCCAGAAGTGTTTCTGAAATTGAAACATTACTTGAAAAATATCATGTTAAGCCCGGTGAACTTACTCCACTCCCTGAGATAGTTGTATTTGAGCAACTTAACACAGATAGTAAAGATGTTTTTTGGACAAATTACGATATGGTTCAAACTGAGTTTATGGTGTTTAATAAAGGTTCTCAATTTGATAAATCAAGGGTGCCCCAAGCTCAATTGTTCAATGAGTATTTTGGTGGGGGAATGAACTCTATTGTATTTCAAGAGATCAGAGAAGCACAAGGATTGGCATATTCAGCATTTTCAAGGTACAATATTGCTTCTAAGGCAGAATCTTCAGATGTTATGTTTGCCTATATTGGTACACAATCAGACAAGCAATCAGAAGCTATGGCAGCCATCAGGAATCTTATTGAAAACATGCCGGAAAGTCAAACCGCATTTGATATTGCCAAACAGTCTATATTAAGTAAAATTGAGAGTGAGAGAATTACTAAATCTGGAATATTGTGGAACTATGAAGCTGCCAGAAAACAGAATCTTGATTATGATATACGAAAAGATGTGTATGAAAAAGTTCAAACCATGACTTTTGCCGATTTAATGAAGTTTCACTCGGAATACATAAAGGGAATTAACTTCATATCAGTTTTGATTGGTAATAAAGAAAATATCAATTTTGATGATTTGAAAAAATATGGTGAAGTGCACGAATTATCGCTTGATGAAATATTTGGGTTTGAAAATTCAGAAAAAGTAAATGTGGAATTGCAGGAATAGGAATCATCTATCAGCTAAGTTGATTTGAGTAGGTTTAAAGGTGTTATCACCAGGCTTCTGGAGTTGTGAAATCATTCCAAGGTTGATTTGTCAGTGAAATATTCATTCCCTAATGAGACAGGGGCACAATAATCTATTGGTTCTAAAAATATAAAATTCCTACAGGATAAAGCTTGCAATTTTGACGTTGAGAATATTTTTTGTTCAATATACCTAGTTCTGGGTATTGCGAAACCTCGATTCCAACACTATTTTTACAACGTAGAATATGAAGCTACCAAGGTTCATTCACAAATTAAGAAATTTTGCTTTGCATTTTACGTTTGTAAAATTAGGTTTTATTGTTGTCTTGTCGTTTACGACATAGAAATTAGTTGGCTTTATGGCCTTTCCAATTAATCTTTGGAAAGGCTATTTTTTTTGTAATAAAGAATAAGATTAAAGTAAAGGAATAAAAAAAGAGGCACATATTGCCTCTTTTTTTATTCCTAATTCCTTATACTGAATTACTGTTTAAAAAACATCATTAAAGGACTATTCTTGTAAGTTAGCTTAATGCGTTTTTCACTTGGGTGGCAGCATCTTTCAATAGAATTGCAGACGACACTTTTAATCCAGACTCTTCAATTATTTTTGCTCCTTCTTCGGCATTGGTTCCCTGAAGTCTTACAATAATAGGAATGTCTATTGTTCCAATTTTTTTGTATGCTTCTACAACACCATTGGCTACACGGTCACATCTTACAATTCCACCAAATATATTGATGAGTATGGCCTTCACATTAGGATCTTTCATGATAATTCTAAAACCTGCTTCAACAGTTTCTGCATTGGCCCCGCCACCTACATCCAAAAAGTTAGCAGGATCTCCTCCTGATAATTTTATGATGTCCATAGTAGCCATTGCAAGACCAGCACCATTTACCATACAACCCACATTTCCATCTAGTTTCACATAATTCAGACCAGCTTTTCCTGCTTCAACTTCTGCCGGATCTTCTTCAGCAATATCACGAAGTTCTGCAAGTTCCGGATGCCTGAATAATGCGTTGTCATCAAGATTTACTTTGGCATCAACGGCCATTATTTTGTCATCTGAAGTTTTTAATACAGGATTAATTTCAAACATGGAAGAGTCCGAGCCTATATAAGCAGCATATAGTGATGCTATAAACTTAACCATTTCTTTAAAAGCATTTCCACTTAAACCAAGTGCAAAAGCCAGTTTTCTTGCTTGAAAACCCTGTAGTCCAACTTTAGGGTCTATCCATTCCTTAATTATTTTTTCCGGGGAATTTTCAGCCACTTCTTCAATGTCCATTCCACCTTCTGTAGAAACCATGATTACATTTTGACCTTTGGCACGATCTAACAAAATTCCTACATAAAATTCTTTGGGTTCTGATTCACCGGGATAATACACATCCTCAGCCAACAACACTTTATTTACTACTTTTCCAGCTTCACCGGTTTGTTTCGTTACAAGTGTTCCACCTAGAATATTTTTAACTTTTTCAGTTACCTCATCCAAACTTTTCGCCAGAACTACTCCGTTGGAGCCCGTTTCTTTTACCTTTCCTTTTCCTCGGCCACCTGCATGGATTTGTGCTTTCACAACAAACCAACCTGTACCCGTTTCATTATGTAGCTGTTTTGCTATGGGTAGTGCCTTTTCAGGGTTATCAATTACAATTCCCCGTTGTATCCGTACACCGTATTTTTTTAAAAGCTCTTTAGCCTGATATTCGTGAATATTCATAAGTGATTCATTTTGTGCGAAAGTACAGTAAATGATCAAAGTATTCAAGTATAAAAAACGATTTTACACTTTTTATAATACGTTTATCATGTAAATAAAATAAAACTGTTGTGGGAGACGAGCTCCATAATGACGTGCACCGGAAAAAAATAGATAAAACCTATGCTCAGACAGCTTTAAATCGAGATTTTATGAATAGGCTTGAAAATTAATCCTCACAATTCAAAAAAAATTATCAAATTGCTTACTTGTTAAATCAAATTTAAAAGTTTTGCTTAAAGGAGTTGGTGTAAAAAAATCGTATGGTAACCTCGAAGTTTTAAAAGGGGTGGATATAGATGTGAAGGCAGGTGAAATTGTTTCAATTGTTGGAGCATCAGGAGCAGGGAAAAGCACCCTATTGCACATTTTAGGTATTCTTGATCGTTTGGATGAAGGGCAG
>JAOUKG010000539.1 GCA_029882725.1 Cyclobacteriaceae bacterium | reverse complement strand
GACCAACATCTGGCAAGTATAGTTAGATACGGAGTGGATGAGTTTGAAGATTCGGGGTTTGCCTTTTCTGGTCCCGCACTTAATAACCTTTGGCCCCGAAGATGGTGGCCAACATTAAATAAAGAACATGTGTCCCATGATGAACAACCTCCCTACACAGGTGATTTTGAGGATGGATTTGGGAATAAAATTTCGGTCTACGCAGTCGCAAATCCTCACTTCACAGGAAGGGAACCCTCAAGAATTTATGACCGGGCTACGGGTTATGGTATGGTGATTTTTGACACTGTAAAAAGGAATATCCACATCGAATGCTGGCCCCGTTTTATTAACCCGGATCAACAACCCGATGGACAATATGAAGGTTGGCCTATAACTATTTCCCAAAAAGAAAACTATGGAAGAAAATACACAGGATTCCTGCCAGAAATAACTGTAAAAGGGATAAGCGAGCCCATTTTTGATGTATTCAATGAAAAAAATGAAGAACTTATCTACTCTTTCCCTTCTCCTGAACCTATTTTTAAACCGGGTGTGTTTGAGAATGGTTTATATTCCATCCATATTAGAGATGCCAATAGTAGTAAAACAGAAATAATTAAAAATCTTACCACCAAAGATGTGACACCTATCCATGTGGATTTTTCCTAATTAGGATTATTTTTTGAAGAAACCTTTAAAATAATATTCTTAACAGTCAAATCGTTTGTTTCTTGAACTCTCATATTCTATTTTTGCCACATCTAAAATAAGTTTTCCATGAGTGTATTAGTTAACAAAAATTCAAAAATACTGGTGCAAGGTTTTACTGGGTCTGAAGGCTCGTTCCATGCAAGTCAAATGATTGAGTACGGTACCCAAGTAGTTGGAGGGGTAACTCCAGGAAAGGGAGGCACTACCCATTTGGACAGACCCGTTTTCAATACTGTCCAAGAAGCAGTAGAAAAAACCAATGCGGATGTAAGTATCATTTTTGTGCCCCCTGCTTTTGCTGCAGATGCAATCATGGAAGCTGCAGATGCAGGCATAAAAGTAATTGTATGTATTACAGAAGGAATTCCTGTAAAAGATATGATTATAGCCAAAGATTACATTGTTAATAGAAATTGTACCTTGATTGGACCTAACTGCCCTGGTGTTATAACTCCCGGGGAAGCAAAAGTAGGAATCATGCCTGGGTTTATACATAAAAAAGGAACTATAGGAATAGTATCGAGAAGTGGAACACTTACCTATGAAGCCGTTGACCAGATCACAAAGGCAGGTTTAGGGCAGTCTACTTGTATTGGAATTGGTGGTGATCCAATCATTGGTACCACTACTAAAGATGCCGTTAAATTGCTTATGGAAGATCCAGCAACCGAAGGTATTATAATGATCGGTGAAATAGGAGGAAGTATGGAATCTGAAGCTGCAGAATGGATCAAAGAAAACGGTACAAAACCCGTTGTAGGATTTATTGCCGGCCAAACAGCCCCTCCTGGTAGAAGGATGGGACATGCTGGTGCTATAATAGGAGGTGCCGATGATACTGCCGCTGCAAAAATGGCCATAATGGAAAAATGTGGAATTCATGTTGTAGACTCTCCTGCAAATATTGGTGAAACCATGGCCAGAGTACTAAAAGGATAAACCGTTATCCCACACATTTTAGTGCCATCCCTGTTAAAACAGTGGCTACATACAAACGATAAACTACATTAAACTTATTATTTAATATATCATTACAGAATGCATTTGTGCAAGTACACTCTGTAATGATATATTTTTTATATAAAGAATATATCATTTGAAATGCGATAAACTGAGTCGCGATAACATTTACACATACGCAACAAATCGTATTTGTACGTCATATAAATATGTTTTGTAAATATGCATTGGGCGTAGTGCATTTTAACATAAACCCTTCACAATTTTATTATAAACCCTTATTATTAACTAATAAGATTCATTTAACTCATCCAGACTTTTAAAGAATTTTAGTTTTTTCTGATTATCAGATCTAATAACTTCCACAAACCCCGAACCCAACATATACAACACAGATTCCATACCATTTATGCTTCTACTACCAATCATTTGAGCATTTTTCTCTATATACTCAAACTTCTTTTTTTCCTCCAGGAAATACAATATCAATCTATCAAACATAGCCTTTACTTTACACTTATCTTTCTTACCTTTCCCTAATAATACAATCAACACCGTTAAAAGTTCGCCACCACCAAATTGAGAAAAGTCAGGTAACAATTATAATTCAAAAATAAAGCCGCACTAATGATCTGTTTACCTATTTCCTTACATTCATAAATCTCATAAAAAAAATAAAAACACGTTATTTAAAAGGGTTTTTCGAATATCGTTATTATTATTATTATTTAAAACACGATTTTCTTGCATCGGGAGTTAAAGTAGGTCATTTGCAAGATTTGCCAATTCTGAACGCTCCCCTTTTTCTAATGTAATGTGTGCATAAAGCTTATTATCCTTTACTTTATCAATTAAAAAAGAAAGTCCATTACTTTGAGAATCCAGATAAGGAGTGTCTATTTGGTGGATATCACCTGTGAAAATAATTTTAGTGTTTTCACCGGCTCTACTTATTACCGTTTTCACCTCATGAGGGGTTAAATTTTGAGCCTCATCAACAATAAATATAATATTGGAAAGTGAACGTCCTCTTATATAGGCCAATGGGGTAATTACTAACTTCTCTTGATTCACCATGTCAGTGAATTTTTGATATTCCTTATCGTTTTCACTGAACTGATTTTGGATGAATTTTAGGTTGTCCCACAATGGCTCCATATAGGGATTGAGTTTCGATTTTATGTCACCAGGCAAATAACCAATATCTTTATTACTCAAAGGCACAATAGGTCGTGCCAAGTAAATCTGTCTAAAATCCCTTCTTTGCTCAAGGGATCCTGCAAGTGCCAAAAGAGTCTTTCCTGTACCTGCAACTCCTTGAAGGGAAACTAGCTTTACATCAGGATTCATAATTGCATGAATAGCAAAAGCCTGTTCTGCATTCCTTGGTTTTACTCCTGAAACCATCTTTTTGTCAACTAATTCTATGGTTTCGTGGAGGGAATTATAGAAAGCCAATGCTGAT
>JAOUKG010000536.1 GCA_029882725.1 Cyclobacteriaceae bacterium | reverse complement strand
CCTGTGTATATAATGGTCAAGATCTTTTCTACTTGCGTGGAAATCAAGACTTTCATATACATACTCATAGTTATGTTTATCAACAGTTCTATTGTACGCAAATTTTGCCAACCTTAATTTTGTTTCTTCATAATTGAGATGCTCCATAAGAAAAGCAACATCTTCAGCGTAAACTAAATCTTTTCCCAGGAAAGATCTGGCTATGTCGAGCCTATCCTCATCATATCTGGAACGACTCATTTCGTGAGCAATGTGATCAATTTCCCTGGTAGACAGAACCCTTGACCTTTCATATCTATTGTAAGGTAGATTCACATATACATAGGCACGAGGAGCAACAGTATAAGATCTTACATAGGTTATTCCTGGTCTGGCCCTTACATACACCCTTTCATTAACTACCCTTACGGAAGAATGATGAGCTACAGGTTTTCTATATTGAACAGTGGGTCGACCATGATAATCTCTACGTTCAACAACAACCTCTTTTCCTTTATGATGCCCATATGCATGACCCGGAGGTGTTTTCTTATGATGGCCATGATTATCTCTATTTCCATGACCTTTTTTACCTTGGGCAACACCCTCAAAACCTATAAAAGCCAGCCCTAACACAATTAGTAAAATCTTTTTCATAATGCTGAGATTTAAATTTTCACCTTTATTTAAATACTATATAGCAAGTGCTGTGCCAAAACATCGAATAACAATTTGCCTGTTTTCAAAGTTTATATATATTTAATCATTTCATTTACTATATTAGTAAATGAAAAAAGTGTTTGTTTATAAAGTTGTATTCATTAATTAGAATGTGTTGGAAGGAAATTATTTAGCTAGTAAAATTGAACACATAGCTTTTAGGGAATCTCCCGAGGCTATGGTAATTGTTGACACAAAGGGCGAAATTGTCTTGGCAAATTCACAAGCGTGCCTCCTTTTTAAATACAATGAAAAAGAACTTATAGGCGCTAACACAAAAAAATTAATACCCGGACAACACAAAAAGAATCATACAAATTATATAGAAGAGTATTTTAAAAATCCACATTTCCGGCCTATGGGTAATGGCATTAAAACCTATGGGATTACCAAAGATCATAAAAAACTACCTCTGGAAATATCCTTAAAACCTATAACCGTTGATGAAATCACATTTGTTTGTGCTTCTATTAAGGATATTACGAACAAACTTGTGATTGAAAATAAATTTCACAGGCTGTTGGAGTCGGCCCCTGATGCTATGATCTTCGTAAACAAAATGGGAATAATTACCTTGGTTAATCGTCAGGCAGAGCTCGTATTTGAATATGCAAGAAAAGATATGGTGGGAAATCCTATAAGCTTATTATTACCTCAAAAGTTTAAAGTCTCCCACAATGAGAATATAGCAAATTTTTTTACGACTCCAACCATGCGTATAATGGGTTCAAATGACCCTTTATTTGCCCTGAGGTCCAATGGAGAAGAGTTTCCCGTTGAAATAACATTAAGCCCAATTGAAACAGAAGGCGGATTAATGGTCTGTGCCTCAGTTCGTGATGTAACATCACGTAGATACATAGCTGAATTGGAAGGGAAAAACAATACTCTGGAACAGTTTAACTATGTGGTTTCCCACGATTTGCAAGAGCCACTCAATACAATTTTGGGTTTTTTAAATCTTTTGGAAATCTCTCCTAACATGACGGAGGATGAAAAAAAAGTTTTTATAAATCATATAAAAAATTCAGCTGAGAGTATGAAGTCTCTTATTGCAGGTTTACTTGATTTTTCAAAAATAGGAATGAATATGGTTCCTGAAATGTTGAACTTAAATGAAATGATGGATCAAATTATTCATGATCTCGCCAGCATCATTGAATTGAAAGAAGCTACTATAGATGTTGGCAATCTCCCTGAGACTATTGGATATAAAACTGAATTAAAATCTGTATTTCAAAACTTAATTACCAATGCATTAAAATTTCATAATGAAGATGCACACCCCATTGTTAAGGTAAATGTGGAAAAATTAGATAGAGAATGGAAGTTTAGTGTTTCTGATAACGGCATTGGCATTAATGAACAAGATAAAGAACGTATTTTTAATATATTTAAGAGGGTGGATAAAAGCAGATTTGGAGGTTCAGGTATAGGCCTTGCCCATGTAAAGAAAATCATCACCCTTTTCAATGGAAAAATATGGATAGAGTCTCAACCAAAAGTTGGAACTACTGTATACTTTACTCTCCCTATTTTTTAGTTTTAAATAGACTTTACCTCAAACCACAAAATTCTAATTTTTCTTTCTTTTTTTAAGCAAATTGTTCAGTGCATCTTTTGCTTTGTCTTCAACTTGTTCCTTAACATCCGTTTTGGTTGAATCCGTTTTTGTAGAATCTGTTTTATTTCCCAACAAATTGTTTACCAACCCTCCGGCTTCTGTGCCTGCTGTAATATCCTTTAAAGCTTCTTTACCTACATCTTTAATTTCCTCTTTGGCTTTTTCAGCTACAGCTTCTTTTATTTGCTCTTTTTGCTCACTTGAAACCAATTTGAATTTGGGTTTAAGCACAGTACCTTCCATAATGATGTTTAAAGGTATTGTAGATTCAGGATCTACCTCGCCCATTCCCAACTGACTTGACACAGCACCAAGTTGTGGACCAAACTTGTTGGCGGGAACATCCATTTCGATTGTGTAATCTATACTGCCGTCAATTCCCGACATCCCGGAAACTGTTCCTGCATAGTCTCCAAAATTAGCGGTAAAGGGCGCTACTTGTAAATGACCATTGTCAATTGAAGCTTTCATGGCCACGTCTTTTAAAGTAACATTTTTTGTTTCATCGAGTTTAGTCACGGAAGCCAGGCCTGAAAGAAGGTCTGTTTGTGTAAGTGCTGCCTGGGCAAGCTTGAATAAACCCGAACCTGTAATGGTTTCCATTTTTGGCATATAATCCTGTTCCAACAAACCACTTATCGAAAAGTCGGTAGAAAGTTTTCCTGTCATGGTCTTGGCTAAGGGGGCCAATACTTTAACAATCGTAAAAGCTTCGTAGGTTTCCCTTATTCCCAGGTTATCTATTTTCATTTTAAAATCATACCCTGGTTTTGCAGGATCTTTGGTATCGTATGCCCCT
>JAOUKG010000537.1 GCA_029882725.1 Cyclobacteriaceae bacterium | reverse complement strand
CCAACTTGGGGATTCCACAGCTGTAGGTACAAGGTAATCCATAAGGGTACCATTCAATATGTTACCATCATCGTCATAGATTAACTCTTCATACATAGCAGGAGCAATCCCTTGAGTAAGACCTCCGTGCACCTGTCCCTGAGCTATCATAGGGTTAATAATATGCCCGGCGTCATCGATAGCTACAAACCTTCTTACCTTAATATCAAAGGTTTCAGAATCGATATCTACTACACATATATAGGCACCTGAAGGGAAGGTAAGGTTTGGTGGATCATAATAATGAGTAGCCTCAAATCCAGCTTCCATACCCTGAGGGTGATTAGTATAAGACGCAAAAACAAGTTCCTGAATAGTTTTTGATTTTTCAGGTGCTCCTTTTACAGAAAACTTACCAGGTTCCCATTCCAAATCATCTTCACTAACTTCAAGGAGGTATGCAGCAATTTTTCTGGCTTTATCTCTCAATTTACGAGCAGCCATAGCTGCAGCAGCTCCTGCAGTTGGAGTAGAACGACTGGCATAGGTACCCAATCCGTAAGGTGCTGTATCCGTATCACCCTCCTCTACTTGAATATCCTTTGCAGGAATACCCAACTCTTCAGCAATGATCTGTGCGTAAGTAGTTTCATGACCCTGGCCCTGAGATTTTGTTCCAAAACGCGCAATAGCCTTTCCGGTAGGGTGAACCCTGATCTCAGCACTATCAAACATTTTGATACCAAGAATATCAAAATCTTTAGAAGGACCCGCTCCAACTATTTCTGTAAAGGTTGAAATACCAATTCCCATGAGCTGGCCTTTCTTGCGCTTCTCAACTTGCTCTGCTCGTAAACCATCATAGTCGATGGCCCTCATGGCCAATTCAAGACCTGCTTTATAGTCACCACTATCGTATTCCCAACCGGTGGGTGAGTGATAGGGGAATTGTTCTTTTTTAATGAAATTTTGAAAACGAAGTGCTGCAGGATCTTTTCCAATCTCGAGAGCAAACCTATCTGTAATCCTTTCAATAGCATGTACAGCTTCCGTTACACGGAAAGAACACCTGTAAGCTACTCCTCCCGGAGGCTTATTGGTATATACCGCATCGGCTTCCATGAAAGCGGTAGGATAATCATAAGATCCCGTTCCAATAGAGAACATTCCTGTGGGGAATTTTGAAGGGTTGGCAGAAGCATCAGTATATCCGTGATCTGCTAGCACTTTCATTCGGGTAGCCAGAATTTTACCATCTTTAGTTCCCGCCAGTTCAGCAGTAATATGATAATCGCGAGCAAAAGAATCGGCTTGAAGATTTTCACTTCTGTCTTCAATCCATTTTACAGGTTTTCCGATAAGGAAAGAGGCTGCAATGGCAATTACATAGCCCGGATACACAGGCACTTTACCACCAAAACCACCTCCAATATCAGGAGCAATTACACGAATTTTTTCTTCTGTAAGTCCTACATGACCTGCTACAAGTGCTATTACGGTTCTAATGGCATGTGGAGCCTGGGTAGTCATATACATAGTAAGATGATTGGTTATCTTATCATAACTCGCTACGCAACCACAAGTCTCTATGGAGGAAACGTGAATACGCGGTATGTGCATTTGCTCTTTAACCACTACTTCAGCATTTTGGAATATTTTTTCCGTTTCCTCTTTTTGACCAACTTCCCAGTGCCAAATATGATTATCTGTTTTACCTTCCTTATCAGGACGAAGAAGGGGAGCGTCTTTATCAAGGGCTTTGTAGGGATCAACCAAAGCCTTCATGGGCTCATACTCTACCCTTACAGCTTCACGGGCATCACGGGCGATGTACTTTTCGGTAGCAATTACTGCCGCTACTTCCTGCGCCTGGTACATTACTGTATCTGTTGGTAATACCATTTGGGTATCCGACATTAAGGTAGGCATCCAATGCAAATTGTATTGCTCAAGATCTTTACCTGTAATAACCGCAAGTACACCGGGGATCTTCATTGCCTCGGAAATGTCTATGTTTTTAATTTTCGCATACGCATAAGGGCTGCGTACAATATCCATATATAGGGTTCCTGGTAGGTTAACATCATCAACATAATTTCCCTTTCCATGAACGAAACGATCATCTTCCTTTCGCTTCATGGAATGGCCCATTCCACCTATTTCTTTTGAAGTTTTACACTGTATCATTCTATTGAGTTTAAAGGTTTATTCAACAAATTTTGGTTCGGTGGAAGGTGTTTCTTCCCCTCGTAATTTTGCTCCGGCATAAATTATGGATTTCACAATATTATTATAGCCTGTGCAACGACAAAGGTTGCCGGAAATACCCCAACGTATTTCTTCCTCCGTAGGATTGGGATTTTTCGAAAGTAACTCTACTGAACGCAACATCATACCCGGAGTACAAAAACCGCAATGCAAACCATGATTTTCTTTAAACCCTTCCTGTATGGGGTGAGGCCCCTCAGCGGTAGCCAACCCTTCTACCGTAGTAATCTCTTTTCCAACAGCCTGAACTGCCAAAATAGTACAAGATTTTCCGGATTTTCCATCTATTAAGACCGTACAAGCTCCACAACTGGATGTATCACAACCAATATGCGTACCTCTTAGTCCTTCAATTTCGCGAATAAAATGTACAAGAAGTGTACGCGGCTCGGCCTCGTGAGTATATTCTTGTCCATTTATTTTTAGTGTTATATTTTTTTTCATCTAATTAAATATTTTAAGGTTAAGCCTGTGCTCTTTCAAGCGCTTTTTTAATCATTCTTTTAGTGAGCACCTTGATAATCCTTCTTTTAAAATCAATATCTCCCCGGAGATCTTTAGACGGATTACAGTCTTCATAGGCACATTGTGCTGCATTTTCTATGGCATCATCATCCAATTTAGTGCCTACCAAAGCCTCTTCGGAACGAGTGGCCCTCATAGGTGTAGGATTCACATTGGTTAACCCAATACCGGCACTTGTACAAACTCCACTACTGTCTAAAACAATTTGAACAGCAACCCCACCGGTAGCATAATCACCTACTTTTCGTTCAGTTTTGTGGTAAGCGTTTCCGAACCTTCCTTGCGGAATCGGAATTCTAATCTCTGTAAGAATTTCACCCTCCTGAACCGCTGTAGCATAAAAGCCATAA
>JAOUKG010000538.1 GCA_029882725.1 Cyclobacteriaceae bacterium | reverse complement strand
ACATTATTAAAAACATCTCTTTCTGTGTCAGGAAACGGATTGACTCATAAAGAACAACGTCTCGATGATAATCTACAACTCCAGCCACAATCAAATGCATTCAAAAACGATTATAGAATTACACTACAATCAAATATGACGCATTATTTTAGTGAACAGCATTCAAATCGCACAGGATTCTACATAAGCCATTTGGGTTATGATCTGGACATCGAGCAATCCATGGAAAATGGCACCTTACCAATTAATTTAATAAAGGAGAAAGGACAGTCTGGTCTGTTCCAGTTTTATAGCCAATCAAAAATAAACCTCACGCAACATCTTATGGTAAACGCGGGATTTCACATCCAATATTTTATGTTAAACAAAAACAAATCAATTGAGCCTCGCGTTGCCCTTGAATATCAACTCAATAAAAAACAAAGTGTTGCATTGGCTTATGGGTTGCATAGTAAAATAGAATCACTTCCCATCTATTTTGTCAAAGAGGGGCAAAACCAACCTAATAAGGAGTTGAAACTAATGAACTCAAATCATTTTGTGCTCTCCTTTAACTCCATGCTAACTGAAAATATAAAATTAAGCGTAGAACCCTATTATCAATATTTAACAAATGTTCCTGTAGCTCCAAATGGCTATATCTCAACACTTAACATTCAAAATAGTCTGTTTTTTGATAATGTGTTGGTCAGCAATGGAAAAGGCAGAAATAGGGGTGTTGATTTATCTTTAGAGAGCTATTTAAATAAAGGGTTGTACTATATGTTTTCTGCCTCCATTTTCGATTCAAAATACACTGCAAATGATGGTATTGAACGAAGTGCCCGCTTTAACAAAAACTATGTTTTAAACGCACTAGTTGGAAAGGAATGGCAAATTGGAAAAGACAAAAACAACCTTTTTAGCGCAAACATCCGACTAAATTATCTCGGTGGAAATAGAGTTGAACCTATCGACGAACAAAGCTCCTTAATTCAACAAGATATTATTTACGGTGAAACAAATGGAAACCTGTCTTTTACTGAAAAGTATCCCGATACTCCGATACTATCTTGTACATTCTCATACATTAAAAACAAACCTAAATATTCATCTGTATGGTCTTTGCAAATATTAAATGCAACACAAACACAAGAATTTGAAACTGATTATTATAATATTCAAACCCATTCAATTGAATCAAAATTTAGTAGAATAATGATTCCAAACCTGAGCTATAAAATTGAATTTTAAAAGGTAAAAAAAGAAAACAAGCAAGTTACAATGTGTAAAGACAATAGTGGTTTTGGTTCCTGTTACAAAGTGAGTATATTTATATACAGTCCAGTGAAAAATTGAAAGGTCTGGCCTTGAAATTTGCTTTTATTTTAATACTAACCCTTGTTAGACATAAATAAAAATGAAAAAAACTGCAATAATTGCAATTTCCTTAGTGTTAAGCACTGTAAATTGTTTTGGACAAGACAGTTTGTGGCATAGAACTTATGAGTTTGGAATTTATAACAACTTCGACCTTAGAAATTCTTCCAGGAATGCAATCAGTACGCATCGAGTTTTAAATGACGGATTCAATTCTCTAATCACCTCTAAAATGAAACCAAAAACCGGTAACATTGCCAGAGGCCTGTTCAGTTTTTCAACGACATATCTTACCATGCTGTGGTCGCACGAACTTGGACATTCCCTTAGAGCCAGACAAGTTGGAGGCTCATTCAATATTCACAATATGAATTTACCTGTACCTTATACCACAGTAAACTTGCCTGCTAATATATCATTAACTGATGAAGCTATTTTCGTAACTGCTGGATTTGAAGTCAATTACTTAAATATAAGAAACTTACAATCTCAATTCCTCCGACAAAATGGACTTTGGAATGAGGATTTGGCACTTTCATTTGCAAACAGGTTAATGTATCCCATCTATACAACATTGATTGTGCCCATTAACCCTAAGGATAAGAACGTGTGGATAGAAACGGCCGGAGATCCTGTTCATTACATCCTGCCTGTTTTTGAAAATTATTCTGACAATCAAATTTTTATGCCAGACGGTACGGTTAATCCTAAACTTGTAAGTTTTTACAATCAAGCCAGCCTTTTTGCCCTTGTTTTTCAATTGTTAGACCCACAGTTTTATCGGGAAATAGGAGCATCATTCGGTAGTGCATCAAAAATTCGCCGACCGGTTTTTATAA
This sequence comes from Cyclobacteriaceae bacterium, assembly GCA_029882725.1. GTDB lineage: Bacteria > Bacteroidota > Bacteroidia > Cytophagales > Cyclobacteriaceae > JAHEMU01. The sequence goes on along the minus strand of JAOUKG010000538.1, from coordinate 924 downwards.
TTGGTGATTACAATAATGGCTGGACTTACGGCACATTATTTAACGCTTCTCCCTTAGGTTATGAACTATATATTCAAAACTATCTCCATTTAAATGATAAACAATATGGTTTATACCTAAAATATGGAAGACCTTTCAAAAACATTGGCTTAGGTTTTTCAATGAACGAAATAATTACCTATAAAAAATTTACGTCTGATTTTTTATTCGAAATATGGCAACAAGACCTATTTGGAAATGGAATTTCCTCTGAATTTATTGGTCAATGGAAGTTGAGCGAAAAATTTGGAATAAACTTCAATTTAGGATACAAGACAAAAGGATATTTATTAGGCAAACAACTTGATTCCGGATTAAATATCGGCACAGGTATTTGTATCTACAATTAATAAAACGGTGCTTTTTCCATTATTTTTCCAGTCTTTCCCAATAAGGATAAAATCATGGTAAAAAAATCATTTCTTTCTGATCTCTCCTTTCAACACAATCTCTTCCAAATTATATTCTAAAATAACAATAAATGGGGGAAAGCAATGCGTAATCACCACCAAAAAAATATTTTGGACAGATGTGAATAATTGATTAGCTTCAAAATACACTTGGTGTTTATATTCAATTTGAGAACCCAATTTATTAAGAAATGAATATAATATACCGTTAAAAATAACCACTTTTCTATTTTTCATTAAGATTCGCCAAAATATTGTTGACTGAAACAGCAACGGAGGAGGAAATGGAACAAAAAATACGGGGGTAAAAATCAATAAAATGAATAAATTAAAATTCACGAAAGACGAAGGTTCAGAATTCTATAAAGAACTGAATGAACGAGTCGAAAAGTATTTTGCAGAGAAAAAAATTCGCAAGACAGGTAACAAGGTTATGATTTTTAAAATTGTGCTTTATTTCAGTCTTGACATCTTA
>JAOUKG010000535.1 GCA_029882725.1 Cyclobacteriaceae bacterium | reverse complement strand
ATTTTCCTTCCACCCCTTCACTGTCAGCATCAAGGGCTGCATAAAAACCACCCTCCTTGTCCAGCATTTCCCGTTTCAGCCAGTCGATGGTTTGGAGCAATACGTGTTGATAGGATTCCATTCCGGACAGCTTGTAACCGGCGGCGTAAACGCTTAGCAGCTGGCCATTGTCATAAAGCATTTTTTCGAAATGTGGCACATGCCATTCGGCATCTACCGAGTAGCGGGAAAATCCGCCCCCCACATGGTCATAGATGCCGCCCTGATAAATTTTGTCCAGGGTGAACAGGAAATGATCTTTCGCTTCGGGGTTTTGGGTCGCATGGTAGAGATTGTTGAGGTAATTCCAGATGGAGGGCATGGGGAATTTGGGTGCTTTTTGCAGGCCACCCCATATAGGGTCAAAAGATGGACGGAGTACGTTATAGCCTGAAAGTAGCGCATCGACCGTAACAGGCATGGGTTCTGTCAACTCATATTGCTCAGAAATACTGGTTGAGAGGGCACGGGCAAACAAGTCGGAGGATTCTTCGATTTTAGCCCGGTTTTGCTCAAAGGCATTTGCTACGCTTACGAGGAGCTTTTTCCAGCCTTCTTTTGGGAAATATGTGCCGCCATAAAATGGTTTTTGGTCGGGAGTCAGAAAAACATTGAGCGGCCACCCTCCCTGTAATCCCATGGCATGGATGGCGTCCATATAGACCTGGTCAACATCGGGCCGCTCTTCTCTGTCTACTTTGATATTGATAAAATACCGATTCATGAGATCGGCCACCGAATCATCCTCAAATGATTCATGCGCCATTACATGGCACCAGTGGCAGGATGAGTAGCCGATGCTTACTAAAATGGGTTTATCTTCCTGTTTTGCACGCTCCAGTGCTTCCGGTCCCCAGGGGTACCAGTCAACCGGGTTATTTACATGCTGTTGCAAATAGGGGGAAGTGCTTTGTGCCAGGTGGTTTTTCATGGGGTACTGGGTTGTGGACGTGCAGGAATATAAGAGAATTGTGACAAATACGGCTGTGATGTATTTCATCCGTTGATCAATTGGTTTTGCAGATGTTTCAGTTCACGGGAAACATCTGCCTGATCTTCTAACCCTTTAATTTTGGCAATAGTTTCTTTTAAAAATTTCTGATGCAGTTCGGAGGAAGGATAAAAGGGTTTGTGCTGGATTGCTTTGTGGATTTTGGCCCATTTATCTACAAATTGCTGGGTAGGGGAGTCAAAATAGGATTCCTTCAGCCGTTGCCAGATGTATTCGATGGCGATCGAATTGGGATGGACAAGGTCAGTATCAAAAAAACGGTAGTCACGTAGTTCGTCGTTCACAATTTCGTAGGAGGGAAAATAATGGCAATTGGGCTGTGAGCTGACAATTTCATGGACAGCCTGAATGAGTATGGCTTTGGAGCGGTTGTTTTCTACTAGTCCGTCCCGTATATGCCGGACGGGGCTTACGGTAAACATCGCCTGTATGGATGGTTTTTTTTGCTGGATGATGTTCCATACGCGGGCAAATGATTCAACAATTGTTGATACATCCAGCAATTCCTTGGTAAAGGTATAGGGCGGAACTTTGTGGCAATTTGCCACCACTTCGCCGGTTGTTTTGAGGCGGTACACCCATGAGGTACCGGGTGTGACGATGATCCAGTTACTGCTTTGCAATGATTTCTGTAACAACCGGTGTTTGGATACGATATTTTTAATCAGTTCATCAAGCGTAAGGGCGGAAAGTGTGGAATGTCCGTGCCAGTAGTGATAGATGCCATGTACCTTAATGATTTTTTTCTCGATATCCGTAAGTTCGGGATAGAGCATTTGGAAAATCGAGGCAGGATTGTAAATGGTGCCAAAGGGATTGACGAGGGTTTGGAATTTATGGGTTTCCAGCTGCCTTCCGATTGACTCTGAAAAACAGGAACCCAACAGGATAATGGGGTCTTTGAGGCTGATCTTTGTCTTTGAAACGGGGACGTTAAAATCGAGTGTAAACATGGTGTTTAAGATAATAAAAAAACCCTGGCTGTATGGCCAGGGTTTCGTAAAATTAATGAATTCAGTTTATTCGGCAACTACATCCAATTTGATTTTGTGGTGCACTTCCTTGTGCAAATCAAGAATGGCCGTGTGCTCTCCGATTTCCTTTATCTGGTGGGGGAGGGTAATCTTTTTCCTGTCGATCTCATACCCTTTGGCAGCAAGCGCATCGGAAACCTGAAGTACCGTAACGGCACCAAATATTTTTCCGCTTTCACCGGCTTTGGTTTTCAATTCCAACGTAAGTTCACCAATTCTCTCCGCCATACTTTGGGCATCTTTTAAGGCTTTCTCTGCCTTGTGGGCTGCCTGTCGGATGTTTTCCCCGACAATTTTACGGTTGGATTTATTGGCAAGGATAGCCATCCCCTGTGGGATAAGGTAATTTCTTCCATATCCCGGCTTAACAGCTACAATATCATTTTTGTAGCCAAGCCCTTTTATATCTTCTTTTAGAATTATTTCCATGTCTACTTATTTTAAAGAATCTGCAACGTACGGAAGCAAGCCAATGTGCCTTGCTTTTTTAATCGCCTGGGCTACTTTTCGCTGGTATTTCAGGCTTGTGCCTGTGATCCGTCGGGGAAGTATTTTACCTTGTTCGTTGACAAATTTCAACAGGAACTTTTCGTCTTTGTAATCAATGTATTTGATTCCGTTTTTCTTGAACCGGCAATACTTTTTTTGGTTTTGATCCCGGTTGATTGGTTCGTCTTGATTTAGCCTCCTCTTCTTTTGGTTTGTTGAATTCTCCTTTTCTTCTACGTGCGTTGTAGATGATGGCATGTTTGTCAAGTGCAGTGGTAAGGAACCGCATGATTTTCTCGTCCCTTTTGTACTCGGTCTCCAGTATCGCTATCGCAGAAGGCTCTGCTTCAAATTCAAAAAGGTGGTAAAACCCTGTGCTTTTGTGTTGGATAGGGTAGGCCAGTTTTTTCAGGCCCCAATTTTCGTCATTAACGATTTCAGCACCATTATCCAACAGTACTTGCTTGAATTTAGCGACAGCATCCTTCATCTGAGCATCAGACAAAACGGGAGTTAAAATGAATACTGTCTCGTAGTGTTTTTTCATTGT
>JAOUKG010000534.1 GCA_029882725.1 Cyclobacteriaceae bacterium | reverse complement strand
CCACAGCATTTCAAATGAATATTAAAAAGTAATATTTCGCTGGAATTTGCCCTTGTTTTGGCACGAGCCATAACTAAAGGGCGAGGAAAAGCATACCACTGATCATCGAATAATACTTCGAAATTATCTATTTCAACCTCCAAACTATTGAACAAAAACCCAATATTTAAATCTTCATCACTCGTAATCTTAAAATCCCATCCGGGAAGTTTTGCGATAACTTTCTGTAGATCGGCTACCGATTTAATTTCCTGAACCGCTATTATGTCAATTCCCATATCACGAATTATATCATCAAGATATTCGGTAGTTTTATCATTTAGAGGGAAATTCCGCAAATTCCAGGTCGCAATTTCGAGAGTGGAAATTGATGTTTTCGGAACGCAGGGTAAAACGTCAATATAGGTTTTGTCAGAGGAGGAAAATGAGTTTTCACAACCAAAAAACACTAAAGCAAAAAACAATAAAAAATATAAATTGAAATTGAATTTGATAAAACTAGCTAACATTTTTAAGCTTCTGCATTATTTTATTGGCAAAAACAAATTCCTCAAATTCTTTTACCTCACTGTCCATAATGTCATTTTTCGAGCCTTCCCAAAGTTTCAATCCTTTGTAAAGAAACATGATTTTCTCCCCAATACCCATTACGGAATTCATGTCGTGAGTTACTACTATTGTGGTAATATCAAATTCTTCAGTGATTTCCGCAATAAGTTCATCTATTAGTATAGAAGTTTGGGGATCAAGACCAGAGTTTGGTTCGTCACAAAATAAATATTGGGAATTGTTCACAATTGCCCTCGCTATACCTACCCTTTTTTTCATTCCCCCTGAAAGTTCAGAAGGCATTAGTTTATTGGTTTTTGTAAGGCCCACTCTCTCCAGACAAAAATTCACCCGATCCAATTTTTCAGGATAGGGCATTTTTGTGAGTATATTCAGGGGAAACATTACGTTTTCTTCAACATTTTTTGAGTCAAAAAGGGCAGAACCTTGAAATAACATGCCAATCTCCCTTCTTATTTCAGTTTTTAAAGCCCTTTCACCGGAAGTGAAATCACGTCCATCGTACTCGACAACTCCTGTGTCAGGTTGAACAAGACCTACAATGCATTTCAATAATACACTTTTCCCCGTTCCACTTGACCCGATAATCAGGTTTGGTTTTCCTTTTTCAAAAACACCACTTATGCCTTTTAAGACTTCCTTACCATCAAAGGACTTGGTTATGTTGTTTATTTCTATCATGTGGTAAGCATCATTTGAGCCAATAAATAATCTGCTAGTAAAACAGCAATAACACTGTCTGTAACGGCACTTGTACTTGACTTTCCAACTTCCAAAGCACCTCCCGAGGTGTAATACCCTTTGTATGCGGAAATGGATGAAATTAGAAAAGCAAAGACCACCGACTTAATCATGGCAAATTGTACAGTAAATTCATTGAATAAGTACTGAATGCCATATTTATAGGCATTAGGTGTGAGTATTTCAGCGAAAGTTCCTGCCAAATATCCTCCAACTATACAAAGAAAACCAGCCAAAATAACAAGTAAAGGATACATTAGCAGAGTAGCCACAATTTTAGGCAAAACCAGGTAAGAGGCAGAATTTATGCCCATTACCTCCAATGCATCAATCTGTTCCGAAATACGCATGGTACCCAAACCACTCGCCATACTACTTCCTACTTTACCAGCGAAAATTACGCCTATAATGGTAGGAGCAAGTTCCAGAATAGTCATGTCTCTGACTACAGTAGAAATTATATAATCTGGTATAAAAGGACTAACCAAATTATAGGCTGTTTGAACGGTAGTAACCGCTCCCATAAATGTTGCAACCAATGACACCAAAAAAATGGAACTTAATCCAATTGAGACACATTCATCTATTACCAATTTATAATAGGTTTTGAATGACTCCATCTTATGGAACATGGAAAACAAAAAAATAAAATATTTTCCTATACTTTTCATATTAATAGCTGGCAGTAAAGTCCGAAAGTTAATAATATTATGATGTCCAATTAAGGGAATGATTTTAAATTTTACCAATAATGAGAAAAGATAAACGTTTAATTGTTATTTCTGGGGGTTCAAAAGGTATAGGAAAGGCTATAATTGAGAGTTTTGCAGCAAATGGTTTTGATATTGCCACTTTTTCCCGAAATGAAAAAGAAATTAATAATTTGAAAAAAGAAGTCGAAAAGGAGTACAATGTATCTGTATTTGTCAAGGCTATTGATATTACCAACAGGGAGGAGGTGAATAAATTTGCTGCCGATGTACTCAAGTTGTATCAACACCCTACAGTGCTTGTAAACAATGCGGGTATCTTTACACCGGGGCAAATTCAAAATGAAGCCGATGGAGTGCTGGAAGATACAATGAACGTAAACTTAAATGGCAGTTATTATCTTACCAGAGCATTTCTTCCCTCAATGATCAAAGCGAAAAAAGGACATGTGTTTACTATGTGTAGTATTGCCAGTATCACAGCCTATACAAATAGCGGATCGTATTGTATTTCCAAATTTGCCCTTCTGGGATTTAATAAGGTGTTGCGTGAAGAAATGAAAGAACACAATATAAAGGTAACATCAATACTGCCCGGAGCTACTTATACAGCAAGCTGGGAAGGGGCGGGTATCCCTGAAGATCGTTTTATGTCTTCGAAAGATATTGCCGATACGGTTTGGGCAGCCTACAATCTTGGCCCACAGGCTGTAGTTGAAGAAATTGTTCTGAGACCAATACTTGGTGATATATGAAAAATATTAAATGTATTTAACGCACAAAATATTGGTTAAGCAGCAGGATCTTTCGTATTTTAAATACTGTGCCGCTTTAGTCAATTATGCGGTGCTGTATCTATGAGGTCGTTGCTTAAATTACCTTCTGAAATTCAGCAATTTCTAAACTTCTTGTAGTACTATGATGTTTAAGATATAATATTAATTATAGAACACTCTCAATAACTCCACGACTAAACAACTCCACAACTAAACAACTAATTTAACTAATTAAGTTATCTTTGTGCACCAAAAGAAAGTATACTATGAGTACCCCCTTGTTTTGTGATTCACTGGTAAATTATTCAAGAAGAAAATCTCTGGAAGTTA
>JAOUKG010000533.1 GCA_029882725.1 Cyclobacteriaceae bacterium | reverse complement strand
TATTTCAAGTGCTTCTGCTCTTTGTTTTATAACCTCTTTATTTTGAATAGGTATTTTTAAAGTATCAAAAAACCTGTTATGTACAGCAGGGAAACCAATTTTTTCCAATTCATTGGCCAACAGTTGCGTTAACCCATGTACTCTGCCTGCAATGTTTTTTAAACCATTTGCTCCGTGATATACCGCATACATTCCGCTGATAACAGCGAGAAGTACTTGTGCAGTACAAATATTGGAAGTGGCCTTTTCCCTACGAATATGTTGCTCCCTGGTTTGGAGAGCCATTCTATATCCATTTTTCCCTTTAGCATCTAAAGAAGCACCGATAATTCTCCCGGGTAACTGCCTTTTGAATTCCTCTCTGGTTGCGAAGAACGCAGCATGCGGTCCGCCGTACCCAAGGGGAACTCCAAATCGTTGACTATTTCCTATAACAACATCAGCGCCCATTTCACCAGGGGATTTCAATAAAACTGTTGCCAGTAAATCGGTAGCCACAGCAATTGAAATTTGTTGTTTTTTCGCTTCGCTAAATAAAGGAGTATGATCTTTTGCCATACCATCGGCATCAGGATATTGAACAAACATTCCAAAAATATCCTGATCAGATAAATCGGTGTTTTTTATATCCTGAATTTGTAGTGTAATGCCCAGAGGTTTTGATCTGGTTTTTAAAATGTCCAGCGTTTGAGGGAACACGTTTATGTCTACCAAAAAAGTGTTTGCATTCTTTTTACTTCCTTTTCTTATGGCATGTAACATGGCCATTGCTTCTGCTGCAGCAGTACCCTCGTCCAATAATGAGGCATTGGCTATTTCCATACCGGTAAGATCTGTCACCACCGTTTGAAAATTGATTAGAGCCTCCAATCTGCCTTGTGCTATTTCTGCCTGATAGGGTGTATATGCAGTATACCAACCCGGGTTTTCAAGTATATTTCTTTGTATTACCGGAGGTGTATAACAATTGTAATACCCCATACCGATAAAATTTCTGAACATTTTATTTTTTGAGGCTGTTTTTTTAAAGCCAGACAGAAACTCTTGCTCATTTTGGGCTTTAGGAAGAGCGAGCGACTTCCTGCTTCGTATTCCCTCAGGTATTGTTTCGTCAATAAGTTTTTCCAGAGATTCTACTCCTATAACGTTCAACATTTCCTGGATCCCACTTTCAGGTCCATTATGTCTCTTTTCGAATGGAATATTCGGTGTTATTTTTAATTTCATTTGATACTTACTTTGAGGCTGCAAAGGTATAATTAATTTTTGTAATTTTAGTTTTCAATAACACTGAAAAGGCTCTATTTATGCTACATTTGTGTGACTAGTGTTGATTTTGAAGTTTACCCTACTTGTTTGAACAAAAAGAAGATGAAAATGAAGATTAGAATACCAGTACTGATTGCATTTTTTATGGTTTCCGTTTTTGTGTTTGCACAAAAGGAAGAAGAGGCACGTGAATTTGCAACCACCATAACAGTTGAAGACCTGCACAATCACCTTTCCATTATTGCGTCGGATGCATTGGAGGGGAGAGAAACAGGAGAAAGAGGCCAAAAAATGGCAGCTGCTTATATTAAAGCTCACTTTGAAAAACTGGGTTTAACCGGGCCTGTAGCGAGTGATTATGGCGATGGATATTATCAAAAAGTTCCTCTATATACCTCCAGAGCCGGTAATTCAATAATAAAAGCGGGGGACAAAGAGTTTTTAAATTTTAAGGAAATAATCTATTTAGGAAATAGGATATCAGGGGGAGACAAATCTTCGGAAGTAGTATTTGTTGGAAAGGGTACGGAAGATGAGTTGGCCGGAATGGACTTAAAGGGGAAAACATTACTTGTCTATACAGAAGATGGAATTCGATCAACAATTAGAAAGGTAAGCACCCTGGCAAAGGAAAGAGGTGCAATTGCTGTGGTTCTCACATTAAAAGAAGACAAGAATACTTGGCAAACTTCCATAAAAGCATACCAAAGGTATCTTAATGGAGGAAGGTTAAGTATAAATAATCCTGCAGAATCAGAGGATCTTTTTTCATTTGCCGTAACCAATGAAGTAGCTTCCCTTCTAATGAATACAAGTTTTGAAAAGTTACAAAAGTCTGTAACCGATTTTAAAAGTGGTAAAAAGAATGCTTTAAAAAAGGTTGATTCAGGCAAATTTACATTCAACACCAAACAAGAGGTAACTATTGTAAATTCTGAAAATGTTTTAGGGTTTCTTGAAGGGACAGACAAAAAAGACGAATTGGTAATAATCACTGCACATTATGACCACGTTGGGAGAGATGGTAAAGAGATATATAACGGTGCAGATGACGACGGTTCCGGAACGGTATCTGTTTTGGAAATTGCAGAGGCATTTGTTAAAGCCAGGGAGGCGGGAAAAGGTCCACGTAGGAGCATTTTATTTATGACAGTAACAGGTGAAGAAAAGGGTCTTTTAGGCTCAGATTATTATACCAGAAATCCCGTTTTTCCATTGGAGAGCACGGTAGTAGATTTAAATATTGATATGGTGGGCAGGATTGATCCAGAGCATAAAGGAAAAGGTGATTATGTATATTTGGTTGGTTCAAACAGATTGTCGACAGAATTGCACGAAATAAGTGAAAAAGTAAATAGCACCTTCACAAACCTTGATTTGGATTATACTTATAACGATGAAAACCATGCTGATCGTATTTACTATCGTTCAGACCACTGGAACTTTGCGAAAAAGAAGATTCCAATTATTTTTTATTTTAATGGTGTGCATGAAGATTATCATAAACCTACAGATACTGTTGATAAAATTGAATTTGAAGCACTAAAAAAGAGAGCTGAATTGGTATTTTTTACTGCTTGGGTATTGGCAAACAAAGAAGATAGAATTGTGGCTGATAAGGTGGAAGGAACATCGATAGAAATAAAATAATATGAAAGCAATACCTTCTTGTGAGGAAATTTCGGAAGCACACCAACGAATATCTCCTTATCTACACCGCACTCAGGTTTTAACCTCTTCTCATATCAATTCCCTTGTTGGTGGGGAATTGTTTTTTAAATGCGAAAACTTTCAAAAGGTGGGGGCATTTAAGGCACGGGGAGCCATGAATGCTTTGTTGTTATTGAAGGAAAGGGGAAATG
>JAOUKG010000531.1 GCA_029882725.1 Cyclobacteriaceae bacterium | reverse complement strand
CTTCCCCATCATTGATTTTAGTCCATTTATAGCCACCGTCCTCAGTTTTATACAGGGCATTTTTGGCCGATTCCACCAACGCATATATAATATTGGGTTTGTTTTTGGATATGGCCAGACCAATTCTACCGTACTCACCCTTCGGTAAGCCGTTTTCTTCATTGAGTTTTTTCCAATTTTTACCACCATCCACTGTAAGGTATAAACCTGAGCCTGGTCCACCTGAAGTAAATGTCCAGGGTTTTCTCTGATGTTCCCACATGGCTACCAGAATTTTGTTAGGATTTATAGGATCCATAACCATATCGGCCACGCCTGATTTGTCGTTGGTATAAAGAATTTTTGTCCAGGTTTCCCCTCCATTGGTGGTTTTAAAAACCCCACGTTCCGGGTGTTGCCCCCAACCAGAACCAATAGCCCCTACATATACAACGTCGGGATCAAAAGGGTCTACCAATATCCTGTGGATATTTCTGGTGTTTTCAAGGCCCATAAGTTTCCAGGATTTACCACCGTCCAGACTCTTGTACAGTCCAAAACCACCGGTAACACTATTTCTGGGGTTTCCCTCACCAGTTCCTACCCATATTACATCGGGATTGGACTGTTGGATTGCCACCGCACCGATAGAGGCAACTGCCTCATTATCAAAAATGGGTTTCCAATCGATTCCTCCACTGGTTGATTTCCACAGGCCGCCTGAGGCTGTACCCACATACATTACGTCGGGTTTGGCTGTTACCACATCGATAGAGGTAACGCGTCCACTCATTCCCGCCGGGCCAATAGACCGGGTTTTCATACCCTCAAGCTTGGATATATCAAGTTTTTGGGCTTCAGAATAAAATAACAGACCGCCCAACAAAAGAATAATCAGGGTCAATTTTTGAAATTTCATAGCTACTTTTTTATAATTGATAATGGATAATGGATAATGGATAATGGATAATGGATAATGGATAATGGATAATGGATAATGGATAATTGTTAATTATTAATTATTAATTATTAATTGTTCTTGCTTCGTTTTGACTTTGCCCAAACAGCAGATTGTTTTCCGGATATTAATTTTACAAGTCCAATAAAAACTGAAAAATTCATAAAAGAAAAATAAAAAGGGATAAAAAACAATTTGGCTTTTATTTCTTTTCTACTCAATAATAAACCTATAAATGACAGCAAATAAAATACTATTTGCAACACCCATACAACAAAATAAAAAGTATTTGTTGAGGCAATAAAAAAGTTACTTACGAAAAGCAGCACCAAACAAATTGGAGCTAAAGACCATCGAAAAGCCCTGTGAACAATAAACTGGAAAGTAGCCATTCCATACTTAAAGATGTTGTAGATCTTTCTTAGTCTGAAAATTGCCTGAATACCCCCTGCCGAAATCCTTTCCTTTCTTTTCAATTCTTCGGCAATAGACTCTGAGGCTGTTTCTTGCGCGCATGCTTTGGGCTGATATGCAACTTTATAACCTCTTTCCACGACCCGCATTGACAAATAAAAATCTTCAATAATTATATCTTCAGGAGGGTTTTCATACAAACTGGTTTTAATAGCAAACAATTCGCCTGCAGCGCCTACTACTGTACACAAACGAGAATCCCATTCTTTCAATTTAGATTCATATTTCCAATAAAGGCCTTCTCCGGCACCCGCAGCATTGTCCTTGTTTCTTTCAATTATTTTTTTCTCACCTGCTACTGCCCCTACCTTCGGATCCTGAAAGCATTTAGCGATCATTAACAGTGCCTCCTCATTTAATATTGTATTGGCATCAGATAACACTACAATTTCGGACTTTACGAAAGGTATAATACGATTAATTGCAGCCGATTTTCCCTGTCTTAAATTTTTATGAAAATGCTCAATCTGAGAATATTTAGATATAACCTCAGCACTATTATCTGTAGTACCATCGGTAACAAAAAAATAATTGATCTTGTCCTCATCGTACTTCAGTGAGAGTGTGTTCTTTATTTTATCTTCAATATATTCTATTTCATTATAACAGGCTACAATAAATGTTAATGTGGGCAACTCAAAATCCTCTTCTTCAACATGTTTTTCCTTTTTAAATATCAGAAAAATGCGAATAATGATTGCATAACCTATATATGTAAAAAAAATAATTGAAAATGATGTCCAAAAAATTATCAAGGCCAATTTTGTTTAATTAAATTTATACTAAGGTTGTATCCTTGTTGTTATTTTTGTTATCAAATTACAATATAGCTTTGTAATATGAATAGGTATCTAACATTTTTTTTAGTCACTCTATTAATAACTTTTTCCACAATACTATTAAAGGCTCAAACGAGCCCTGTATTTACAAGTATACCCCCCACCTCAGGAAGTTATGGCAGTCTTTTTGAATATTTAATTTCTACTGATGATGCTGAAAATGACGCTCGTGAAATTATTTTAAAAAGTGGAATTTTACCCATGGGATTATCCCTTACAGACCACTTGGATGGAACTGCACAACTTAGTGGACTTGCATTGGAAACAGGCATATTCAACCTTGTTATTTCTGTACAAGAAGTGGCTGACCCTACCCAATTCAGTGACCAGGAAATTAGTATTGAAATACTTAAATCAATATTAACTGTTTCTGCAAATTCCACAAATCGCACCTATGGCGAAGTTAATCCCTTCTTTTCATACACAATAACAGGATTTAAAAACGGTGAAAATGAAGATGAACTTTTTGATTTACCTCAAATATCAACTTTAGCTGATCAATTTAGCAATGCAGGTTCCTACGACTTAATTCCCTATGGCGCTTCAGCTGTAAATTATAGTTTTGAATACATAAGTGGAATTCTAATAATAGAAAAAGCTTCCGCTGAAATACTGGTTACTGACGAAATACAGAATTATGACGGGTTTCCGAAAACCATCACCGTAACGACCAATCCTAGCGGGCTTAACTTTAACGTGGTTTATTTAAATATTCCCACTACCCCAACTGAACCGGGTTCGTACGAATATCAGGTTTATTTAGATGAAGTAAATTATTTCGGAACATCTACAGGTTTTTTTACAATTAATGCAAATCCAGTTTCATCCGGGAGCATTCAGGTTTTCATGTTGGAAGATGCAGAACCATCAAGTATAAACCTTC
>JAOUKG010000530.1 GCA_029882725.1 Cyclobacteriaceae bacterium | reverse complement strand
CATGGTTCCAAAATGTCCGTTTATTCGCCCAACTAACAAATCAACTTCCTCTTTCAACTCTTTGTACTGATCTACCTTATCTCTGGAGGGTACTACCAGCAAAATCAGCGATACTTTCTCGGTATATTCAGGGTATTTGTTAAAGAATAATTCAAAATCTATTAATCGTTCTGGAATTCCTTTCGAATAATCCAGCCTGTCTATAGACAAAATAAGCTTCTGCTTTCCTAAAGAATTCCGATACTGCTCTTCAAAATTAATAGTCTGAGGATCTGCCGCCTGGTTTGAAAATTTATCGTAATCAATTCCCATTGGAAAAGAATCTACTTCAACAACTCGTGTTCCCTTATTGATTCTACCATAATTATTCGGAAGATACACTAAACGGTTTACAGCACTCAGGAAATGTCGCATGTCATCGTAAGTATGAAAACCAATCAAATCTGCACCCAAAACACCGTCAAGCAATTCTTTTCGCCATGGAATTAGTCTGAAAACTTCATGAGAAGGAAAAGGAATATGGAGAAAGAATCCAATACCTATGTTAGCCATCTTCTTTCGGATCATTCCGGGGAGTAAAAAAAGTTGATAATCATGCACCCAAATGGTATCACCAACTTCTGCAATTTTCAGCACTTCATCACAAAACTTCTCATTAACGCTAACATATTCCTCCCATTGGGACCTTTTATATATGGCATATTGCGTAAAATAATGAAAATTGGGCCATAATGTTGAATTACAGAACCCCTCATAAAAACCTTTTATTTCTGAAGCCTTTAGAAAAACAGGCCACATATTTTCATCCTTCAATGCACTTCTTACTTCCTCTTGCTTCTTTGTTTCTTTGATCGTTATTCCGGGCCAGCCAATCCAAATATTCCCCCCTCCTTTATACACTGACCCCAAACCGGTAGCTAAGCCACCCTCGCTTGGAATATATTTAAGTTTTCCGTTTGCTTCGGCTTCAATTCTTACCGGTAATCTATTAGAAACTATAATCGTTTTTCCCATAATTTATCTATTGACTACATATTACCCATAAAAGGGGGAATTTTCAAAAAAAACAAAGTTAAATATATAACTACCAAAAACACACTCAACATCATTTTTTATTATTTTTTCACAAAACACAATAAATTTTTTACCCTAAAATGCATGTTTTTACTATTTTTTGAACGGAAATGCTAATTTTTAACCCCATACGAAACAATAAATCAATTATCAAACATGCAACAACGTTAAATATTCTATTCGCATTTTTCTTTAATCCTTGATTTATAATGAATAAAAATTTAGATTCACATTTCTAAGCAACCTATATCTTCTACAGGTCTAAATATATTGCGGGTTAAATTGTTATTTTTCCAGTCATCAAAAACAAACAAGATTTAAACGACATATTTTCGTACTTTTGCGGTCGTGAAAGTAGCTTCGTTTATATTTATTTTACTGTTTAGTCATTTTGCATGGGCTCAGGAACCCACTTCAAACAGGACCTATACCGCCATCAGGACGGAAAGCAAACCAAAAATTGACGGTATTCTTACCGATGAAGCATGGTGCATGGCAGCAGAAGAATTCAAAGGGAAATTTACCCAAATATCCCCTAATAATGGCACAGAAGACCAATTTGAAAGTCGTTTTTTGATTTTATATGATGATAAATCAATTTATATAGCTGCTGAATTATACGACGAAAATCCAGATCAAATACCTACTGAGCTATCTACAAGAGACAACCTCTGGAGAAATTCTGATTATTTTGGAATTGTTTTGGATACTTATAAAAAAGGCCAAAACGGTATAGGCTTTTTTGTTTCATCTTCGGGAGTACAAACCGATATGGTTTATACCAACAGAGACAACGACAGGAATTGGGATGCTGTATGGAAGAGTGCAGTGAAAATAACAGATAGAGGATGGTCGCTGGAAATGGAAATCCCCTACCAAGCCATTCGTTTTCCCGAAGCTGAAATCCAGGAGTGGGGTATGAACCTGATACGTAGAAACGTAAGATTAGGAATGGAAAGTTCATGGAATTTTGTAGACAGGCAAATGAATGGATTTTTAAATCAGGCGGGCACTTTACATGGTATTAAGAATATTGATCCACCAGTCAGACTTTCCTTAATGCCCTATGTGAGTTCCGTTTACCAAAAAGATCAGGCTTCAGGAAATTCCAAAGTTTCTTTTAACGGAGGGATGGACGTAAAGTATGGTATCAATGAGAGTTTCACAATGGACATGACTTTAATTCCTGACTTTTCCAATGTAAGAAGTGATAATCAGGTACTAAACCTTTCTCCTTTTGAAGTTCGCTACGATGAAAACAGACCATTTTTCACAGAAGGAACAGAATTATTCAATATGGGTGGGCTTTTTTATAGCCGAAGAGTTGGGCAAACCCGAAGAAATGTTTCTGACACAGAATTGAATGACAATGAAATTATTGTTTCGGAACCAACCAATGCCCCACTAATCAATGCATCAAAAGTGTCCGGCAGAACCATAAAAGGGTTAGGTGTTGGAGTGTTTAATGCTATTTCAAGAAATTCCGTTGCATTCGCAAAAGATACAATTACAGGCATTGAAAGGGAAATTGTTGCTGATCCATTCACAAACTACAATGTTACCGTTTTAGATCAAAACCTGAAAAACAATTCAAATATTGGGTTGATAAACACCAACGTATATAGGAGCAACAAGGGACGAAATGCGAATGTTACCTTGGCTCAGGCCTCGCTTCGGGATAAAACAAATACATGGAGTCTCTATAGCCAGTTCGGTTATGGGCATTTATCTGATACTGTTTTTAACAGCTCTGACAGGAATATTACGGACGGTTTTAAATATACCCTGTATTTCTCAAAGGTTTCGGGAAATTTCCAGTTCAATTTAGGTCGTAATGTTGAATCGGATACATGGAATATAAACGAACTGGGGTATATGAGGGCTGCAAATGAAGTGAATCACAACCTAAACTTGAAATATAACATTTACAAGCCCTTTGGTAAAATATTCAACAGTATGTACTCCAATTTGGAAGTAAGGCATTCCCAGCTATACAAGCCTGGTTTATTTCAAAACTTCAACACATCGGCGCGTGCCCGATTTCAATTTGTCAACTTTTGGGATATTA
>JAOUKG010000529.1 GCA_029882725.1 Cyclobacteriaceae bacterium | reverse complement strand
CACAAATATCATTTAAATTTTCTTCCACAAAATTGGGGTTCAATTGTATCTCTTTTTTTAAAAAATACATAAACCCTGTTTTTATACCACTAAACGAAAATTCAAGGCCTGGCATATCTGTTTTGGGAAATTTATATTTTCTATGATCTCCCAATTGTCCATATTTATCAATTAAAGGTCCTCCAGGATAGGGTAAACCCATAATTTTAGCACATTTATCAAATGCTTCTCCAACTGCATCGTCTCTTGTTTCGCCAATAATATCCATTTCAATTTCACTTTTCACAACCACCAATTGGGTATGCCCTCCACTTACAGTAAGGCATAAAAAGGGGAATCCAGGTCTGGGTTCATCAATAAAATGAGCTAAAATATGCGCTTTCATATGATTAACGCCTATTAAAGGAATAGAAAGTGCCATTGACATCGCTTTTGCAAAAGAAGCTCCAACCAGCAATGACCCCAGCAACCCCGGTCCTTTGGTATAAGCCACAGCATCCAAATCAACAGGCTTGATATTTGCTGTATCCATTGCAGACTTCACTATCGGCAAAATCTTTTGAAGATGGGCTCTACTTGCTAATTCAGGAACTACACCACCATAAATTTCGTGTATGGATTGTGTGGCAATGACATTATTAAGTACTTTGCCGTTAGATATAACAGAAGCAGAAGTTTCATCACATGATGACTCTATGGCCAGTATAACACACATATAGATAATTTTGGCGCAATTTATTAAAAATAGAGTTGTAAGAATAATTTTAAGAGTACTCGTTGGTATTCTGTTTGTGCCAATTCTTGCCTTAATTTTAGTCCAATTTCCTCAAATTCAAACAAAACTCACCAATTACGTTATAGAAAAGGTCAATTCTAATTGGGAATACAAACTTTCATTGGAAAAAATATCTGTATCCTGGTTCGATGAAGCTGAATTTCAAAATTTACTTCTTCAAGATCCTGAAGGAAATAATTTACTTTCTGTTGATGAAGTGAAAATGGATTTCAACATTTATTCCCTTTTGTTTGGAGAAAATATTGAACAGGATGTAATTATTCTTAACCAACCTGAATTTTTACTTACCCAGATTCAACTTGAAGATTCTACATATTCCCTGAATATTAATCACTTTTTAAGAACACTTCAAAAAGGGAAACAAAAAGGAAAGACTAAAAACATTTACATAAATCAAATTTATGTAAAGGAAGGGTCTTTTACCTACAGGAACCAAATCGCCAAACCAATTTCTTCCGGTTTTGACCCCAATTATTTTAATTTTGAAAAAACCTCTTTTCAACTGGATCTTGTAAGTATCATCGGGCCGGATGTTAAAATGCATATCTCGGAATTATCAACTACCGAACCAAATATAGGACTGGAAATATCCCCCTTAAATGGCGATTTTCACCTTTCTACACACTCACTTGCTTTGACCAAAATGGATATAAGAGCTGGTAATACTCTTATCTCAGATTCAATCGTTTTTACTTTCAATAACTTTTATGACTTTAACTATATATGGGACTCCGTATATATTGATGCCAATTTAAAAAACACAGTGGTAGACAAAAAAGACCTTATTAAATTCTTTCCCAACGCTACCCGATTGCCTGATAAAGCCACCATAAGTGGAAAATTCAGTGGATTGCTCTCAGATTTTGATTTTAATAACTTTAACATAACGTTTGGTGAAAATACCAGACTTTCAGGAACCATGACAATAAATGGACTTCCCAGCTTACAGGAAACTTTTCTAAGCATCGATTTAATTAACTCCACTATCACTTTGGAAGATATTGAATCCATCACAAAACTAAAAAAAGGGTATTATCCAGAATTGGGTGTAATGAGAATGGATGGCCAATACTTGGGGTATCTAAATGATTTTGTTGCTTTTGGTAATTTCAATACTAAATATGGAACCATCAATTCTGACATTAATCTAAAACTTTCTGACGACCAGGAGGCAAAATATTCCGGGCAACTCGCATTAAAAAATTTCAATGTCGGAATATTGACTGGAATTAAAGACCTTGGGAAAGTTAACTTTAAAGGAAGTGTTGAAGGATCCGGGTTTAGTGCAAAAACGACCTCAATGCATGTAAATGGAAACATAAAAAGCCTTGAATATAAAGGGTATACCTACAAAAATATTTATTCAGATGGAGATTTAGCGAATCAGTTTTTTGAAGGTGTACTCAATGTAGATGATGAAAACCTCAAATTCGACATGACAGGAAAGATTGACATGTCTGAAGATCGGGAATATTTAAATTTCACAGCCCATCTTGATACCATAAACCTTAAAAATCTAGGTCTTTATGAAAAAAATCTAGCCATTAGCACCTTTGGAACCGTAGAAATAAATGGTCTTGACCCCGACTACATGGAGGGAACAGCAAGCTTCAGCAATCTGTTTTTAAAAACTGATAATAATCAACTTTCGTTAGATACGGTTCACCTTATTGCACTCAAAAATGAGAAAATCAGAACCATTGAAATCAAATCTGAACTAGCCGAAGCAAAGCTTACTGGAGAATATAAATTAAGCACAATTTTTAATGAATTATCATCCTTATACAAAGATTATCTCAACATATTCAGAAATGATACCACCAAAATCAATTCATTGGCTGAATTGAAAAAAGATACTACTTCTGTGCCCAACGTATTTGATTATCAAATCAATTTCACAGATATAAATTCGCTTTTTGATGTCTTTGTTCCCGATTTAAAAGTTTCAAAAAACACTTCTTTTATTGGAAATTATCAAGGGGGCCAAACTCAAATATTCAACATAAGTACAACCTCCGATACCATTACTTATAAAAACAATACCTTTCTCAACAATAATTTAGAAATCAACTCCAGTAAAGCTCTTGACAACAAAGTGTTGGCCATGATTTTCATTAAATCTGAAGAACAAAATTTGGCTGGTATATACTCTGAGAACTTGCTATCGGAAGCCATTTGGGAAAATGATCATATTGACTTTGAATTAAACCTTGATCAGGAATCTTACAAAAACCACTTCAATGTACTAGCTGACATCGATTTTAAAAACGATTCAACTTTAGTTACTTTCCAAAATTCAGAAATCAAACTACTGGATAAATTATGGGAACTTTCGGAGGATGGAAAAATTATTTTTTC
>JAOUKG010000018.1 GCA_029882725.1 Cyclobacteriaceae bacterium | reverse complement strand
CATCAGGTGGAGAGTGGAGCCTATGAACGGTACATGGTCAATCAGACCAACTTTGATCAGGCTATAGAAGAAAAACACAGGCAGATGCAGTTTTACCTTTCGGTATTGGATGATAAAATGAAACTCCCTGATGAAAATCCTTCTATTGGTATCATTGTGTGCAAATCCAAGAGCAGGACAGTGGTTGAATATGCCTTGAAGTCAACAAATAAGCCGATGGGTGTGACAGAATACTCACTGAGTAAGACACTTCCCCGAGAGCTTAAAGGGATATTGCCGAGTCCTGAGGATTTGGTCAGGAGTTTGGAAGGGTTTGAATAGATTTTTGGGCAGTTTATCACGAACTCAAAGACCACCCCGGCAACGTCCGCGCCCTTGTCTCCGACAAAAAAAATCCTATTTTTGATGCAGGACAAGTCTTCACCGGCTTCGATCCCGACGTTCTTTGAAGGGGCATAAAACCTTATGCCCTACTACTATCCTTTCGGAATGGAGATTACTGAACGCAGTAAGGTGAAGCAAGGGGAAGATGGATACCGTTATGCTTTGCCAGCCGAAATGAAATGTAGGCTGGGGTTCCAGGGACAGGAGGAAGACAGTGAATTAGGTTATGTGAACTACAAATACCGCATGCATGATCCGAAGATTGGAAGGTTCTTTTCGGTTGACCCGTTGGCGAGTAAGTATCCGTATAATTCACCTTATGCATTTTCAGAAAATAGAGTAATTGATGGAGTTGAAATTGATGGACTTGAGGTTGCAATATTAGGGTATTGAGGAAGAGTTGGAGCATTTGTTACTGGTTCTGTAATGTTAGGTGTAGCATTTGACCCCGAAGGAGTGGCACTTATTGCTACCGGGGGTCTGGGTGGTGGATTTGGTGCAGTAGGAAGTATTGGTAGGAGTGTCACGATTTTCCCGACAGCCAAATTGGAGGAAATAAATGGGGGTGGATATTCTTTTGGAATTATTGGACCATCAAAGAGTGGTACGGGTGCAGAATTATCCTTTGATAAAGCCATAAATTTTTCAACTAAAGGACTTGCTCCTGCGGGTGGGACTTATGCAGGAGGTCCGTCGTGGGGTGCTATGTGGTATTTGGAATACACGAACACATTAAGTACTAAGAAACAAACCTATAAGGAATTTGGACTTAATGTTTATAATGCTTTACCTGAAAGCATGAAATCTAGAACCACCCCTATGAATATTGCAAGAGAGGTATTTTCCACCTATAAGTCTGTTGCTATGGATGCATTAAATAATCAGATTGATTACTTTAATTATAAAATTGGAATAACAGAGAGTTCAATCCAACATAATAATCAGCTAATTAATTACTATCAAAATAGAATTGATAAAAGAAGAGGTGTTGATGGCAAATTAAGTTATAAGTATACGCATTTGCTTGATAAAGTTGAAGATTTGGAGTCACAAAATTCAAACTTAATAAATGAACGTAAGAGTTTAAGAAGTGATATGCAGAATACAGTTAATTTAAGAAATGGCCTTGAAAATCAAGAATTAAGGTAATGAGATACTTTATACTGATATTTGGTGGTTCCTATATGATTATAAATTCACTATTAACTATTTATTTGTGGATAAAAATTTTAAAATTTAACACAAAATTTAATGTTGATTTCACAAGTTTAAGTAAAATTAAAAAATCAGATGTATCAAATGAGTTTATTAAGGAATATACATTTCTTAATAAACTGGCTCGATATCAGAGTATTTTGATCAGTAATGTAACTATTTTAGTGATGATAATAATAATGTTAGCCGCTGGAATAATATTTAGTATTTGATTAAGTTTAATAGTCATATTAATTAAACAACCCATACCCTTAGTGAAGGCTACAGGTACGGGTTCCAGGGACAGGAAGAGGACAGCGAGACCGGATATGTGAACTACACCTTCCGCATGCATGATCCCCGGATAGGGAGGTTCTTTGCGGTGGATCCGTTGGCTGGCAGTTATCCGTATTATTCCCCATATCAGTTCAGTGGTAACAGACCTATCGATATGGTGGAATTGGAGGGCCTTGAACCATATCCTCCAATCCTACAGATGAGAACATTGAAGGGCAGCCCGTAACTACATCAGAACCGTTAAATAGTGAATGGGGGGAGATTGGGAGATCATCGCAGGAATGGTATTGGCATACGGGAACGATTGTAAACCATGACAATGAGCAGGGTAAATATACCACTGGACATGAGAAAGGGTGGTATTCATGGGAGGATTACCTTAATATAGTCCGGGACGGAAAGGAAACAGCGAACATAGGTTACCGGGATAGTGAGATAAGCTATTCTGATAATTGGATCAATGCCTATTTTACCGTTGCGCGAATTGATGGGGCAGGGCATATTGACAGTCCTTTTTTTCAGGGACAAGGGATAGAGGAGCTGCCAATGTTTTGGTTTGACGTCGTTACCCTGGGGCAGGGAGTGTCAGCGCTTCGTGGTATGTATTTGGCAAAAAGAGCAGCCGCAGCCGTTCCGACTGGAGAGTATTATTCTGTTGCATTTCAAATGGAATTGCCTGGAACACTGTATCCAGGAATAAATGCTGGCCTGGTGGTTATAATAAATAAAAAATATTAAATTATTATGAATTTAACTGACTTTATAAAATATCTAAAGAGCGAAGAGGAAGCTATTCAATATATGAATACGCATTATCCAAATATTGATTATTATAATGCTGAAGTTTATTTAAAGGAATCATTTAATACGAACTCTGAATTAGTGATTTTTGACGATGAGAAGATTGATGGGCTGATTGAAATTGAAATTGACAATGAGAAGTACTACAACCTTTTTACTTTAAGCCAATTAGTAGATGAAGTATATGGATATTTTTCAAACATACATAGTACAGACCAAGAAATTGCAGAAAGGATAGTTGATTACAGGATTAATGATGCTTAGTAGAAGGAATAAAAAGTAAAATGATTATTCCGGACTATACTGAGCCACTCAATCAGCTATTAACTGAGCCATTTTTATTGAATTTTGGAAAAAAGATTCCGGTATTGACTGGGCCAGTTGAAAAAACCGCGACCTGACATTCCGGCACTGCTAATCCCACACTAATCCTACAAAAACCTGTCTCTAATTCCACCTACGTTAAAACTTCGGTGGAAACAGTAAGGGGAAAAAAATGCCGTTAAAGACAGTTTTTTAGTCATATATATTTTATGGTCAGTTATAACTTGTCTTTAGTTATTGTTAAATTTCACATTTGGTACATTCGGCGTTGCCTGTGTTTTCATTGATTCTGGTTCTTAATGCCTCAGGATCGAAGGTTATGGGCACATTTTGGCCTTGATAAACTTCATTTTTTATTCCTAGTTTATTCCTAGTTTATTCCTAGTTTAATTTTTTAATTTCCAAACTCCTGTTTTCTTAGAACCTTCTCTATAGATAAATTCACTTTCTTGCAACTTGGCTAAATGATAGCCTACAGTCTTATCAGAAATCCCTAAAGAATCTGCCATCACTTTGGTTGTGATATCTGGTCGTTGCTTTATCAGGTCAATTATTTTCCTGGCTGTGGTACTCAAATTAACTTCCTCCACATCTTTAGGCACAGTTCTGTGAAGAATAACTGTGAACATACCTTCTGTTTTAAATTGAGGTTCAGGAAGTTTGGCTTTTTTCATTAAGTCGCGCATTCTTCCAATTCCGGAACCCACTTGTTCGACCATATGAATACGCACAAACAAACCGAATACGAGTGGATTTCTGCTATGGCTCTTTGTACCAAATTCAGCTAAGGAAATGGCGCTGGTCAAACCTCCAGGGTTACTGATTTCAACCCTGTCTTTAAATAACTCCACCGTAATTTTTGCTCCCTTATCATAGTAGTCCCGGTGAGAAAGTGCATTGATAATAGCTTCTTTAAAAGAAGTTTCAGGGATTTCCCAAATTTCTTTTCTTGGCCCGCTACCTTCAATTTCATAACGAACAGAGAGTTTCCCTTTCAGCCATTGCATAGATTGCTCGAATTGACTAATTAAAGCTCCTCCATAAGTTTTATCATCAATAATATTGGTTTTATTGGTTCCTTCAAAGGCAATGCAACGAATGACTGCAGTTTCAATAAATTGTTCAGGTTCATTTCCGAAAAACAATGCCCCTCCGTTTTTCATGCTGCCGTCAGGCAATATCAATTTTAAATTATGTATAATTTGCTCCTGACTAATAGTTTTTGACAACCCGCTTTGAATCCTGAATTCCTCAAACCAATTTTGATTTATGTCTTTGGTTAAATCAAAATCAGGACAAGGGGCTTCGTCAAAATAAATGCGATCCGATTGCTGGAAAAAGTCTCTCATTTGCTCAACCGTAGTAAGCTTTTGAGTGTTTGGGCCTTGCCGCACATAAATAGCACCGGATAGGACATAAGGCTTTTGGATACCAGTATTTACTTCAATTACCCAAACACTTTTTCCATCTACATCAACAGCATAAAAATCAGTAGCCAAATTTGGATTAATTTCATGTAGAGAGTTCTGAATAGCAGAGCGCTTTCCATTATCTATGGAAACGCCATGGATTATATTATCATCACTCACCCCAATTAACAAAACACCACCGGCTGAATTGGCAAAAGCACAAATTTCTGCTGTAATTTCTTTCACTTTTTGGGGTACACGTATTTTAAACTCGGAATTGTATCCTTCTCCAGCTTGCACAATGGTTTTTATGTCTTCGGGAGTGAGTTGTTTGTTCATAATTACTTTGTGTTTTGATAGCCAAGTGAGTTTTATATCAATACTTTAAATTTTGTTGTCCTCGGGATGACATTTCAACATAAGCCATCATCTTTATTGTCATTTATAATGCCCGCTGCATAAATCTTGGGTTTAATATCTTCGGGTAGAAATTGTTACAATTTAGAAAACAAAATTTGGTTGAAATTACAAATTCAGATAAAAATACGAGGTAAATTTTCGAGGTTAATATTTTTCATTTTTCAAAAGAAATTTTCAATGGAAAGAAAAAAGTGTGCCTTACCGATCACCATGCGGTCCAAAAACCCTATATTGTGCAATAAAAACGTTCTTTAAAACAATGTGCACGGCAGTGAAAGGCAGGCCTGAAAAGTGGTGCAGGGGGTTACAGGTATGGGTTCAATGGCAAAGAAAAAGACGATGGCGGGGAATGGGGCAGTGAAGCGATATACGACTATGGTTTTAGGATTTACAACCCGGCAATAGGAAGGTTTTTGAGTGTGGATCCGTTGACTTCTTCTTATCCTTGGTAAACGCCTTATCAGTTTGCAGGGAATAAGCCAATTTGGGCGATAGATTTGGATGGATTGGAAGAATTAGAATATAATAAATACTTTTATAAAATGAAAAAGGGGGATACTTTCTACAGCTTAGAAATTGCATGGGATCTGCCTCGAGGAGAGTTATTAAAGCTAAATAAATTTTATGACCCCAATTTAAAAGTTAATGAAATTCCTATTGGATATTTGGTACGTAAGCCAATTAATGAAGGTGGTTATTATTCCTATTCTAATGATTATTCACCTGTTTCTGAATCTAATTATACTGTAAATTTAGAAAAACAAACTATGACCTATAAATCCTTTAATAGTGGTGCTGAAATAATGTTGGCATGGGGTCGAGAAGTTGCAAATGGTGGACAGACTATATTGGAATTGACAGTGGTTAAAATGGGGTTAGGCGGAAAATCTGCAGTTACATTTGGTGGTAAAATGGGTATTGATTTAACCAATCAATTAATTATTGAACAAGGTGATATAAATAAAATAGATTTTGCAAATACATTATTTAGTGGAGTTTCGAATTCTTACCTAAGAAATTTCCTTCGTTCAACCATGGATTTAACATTGGAGAATGGTTTTACGATAAAAGAAACAGAAAATATAGCAACAGAATTTTTATTAAGAACTCTTACTGATGAGGCTTTAAAATCGATTAAATCAAAGTTTAAAATACAGAATGGATATGCAATGCCTGAAGATTATTTAAAGAAAAAAGCAAGACGAATTGTATCAGACTATATTGATGATGAAAATAGCACAACTGATAACTAGTACTAGTCTTAAATTAAATCGAAATAGAATTGTTTTGATTTTTATTTCTGCATTTTTGATATTTTGGCTTTGGGTTGATAATATACCCGAATTAGATGATTTGCATGAATTTTCGGGTGTTTTGCATGGTAATCCGTCAATATTAGAATATGGTGCAGATGTTCCAACTCATAGAATTGAATTTAAACTAATGGATGGTAGTGAATACTATATTGCAGGTTGTGGATTTAAAGTTATAGACATGTTATTAATAAAAAAATTACAAAGAGGTGATGAAATAAATATTTTAATTGAGAATACAAAAAGTGTAACGAAATCTAAGGTCTACTCACTTTTTAAAGACGAAATTCCTATATTAAGTTATACTGAATATAAAAAATGTAAAAACAAGTATAATATTATTTTGATACCTATTTTATGTTTAATTATTATAGTATCACTATTTAAATGGTATAAAAATGCTTAATTCCACCTTCTCACCTTAATTAAAATCCAAATATCCACTAGTCTAATTTTACCGTGCCCCCACTAATTGTTCCGCTTCAAAAAGGCGTTCTAGTTTGTGTTTCGATTCCAATCTTTGGTATTCCTTCTCCAATAGATTATTGGTTATTAACGGGGGTGCGTTGTCTTTGTAGCAGATGGTGATGTAGTGGAGAAGTAAGGCTTTTAGGTGTTTAATAGCCTTGTTCACTTTGCTCCTCCTGCACATCTCTTCTTTGTAATCAGCATCCCATTTCTCCCACATAGGATTTACCTCTTCTTCCTGCTGTAGCAATTGTTGTTGCTGGTAATGGTAATGAAGGTGGTTCAATTGGTCTTCTGTGTACTCCTGTTGTGTTTCTTCATTTATATTTTCTATGATTGTATTTTAATTAATTAAATGTTATTGATTTGTATGGTGCACTGATAACCTCACACTAATCCTACAAAAATCTGTCCCTAATTCCTCCTACGTTAAAACTTCGGTGGAAACAGTAAGGGGAAAAAATGCCGTTAAAGACACTTTTTTAGTCATAGATATTTTATGGTCAGTTACAACTTGTCTGTAGTTATTGTTAAATTTCACACTTGGTACACCCGGTGTTGGCTCTGTTTTCATTGATTCTGGTTCTTAATGCCTCAGGATCGAAGGTAATGGGCACATTATAACCGGAATAAGCTTCATCCCACACTTGCGGGAGGCGTCAGCCCACCCAGTTTTCCATGAGGCCTTACTTCATTAAAATCATCAGTAGACTTTTTAAGCAAGGTTTTTAGTTGGTCGCTATTCTGTATGTTTCAGGGAAAGAGGTAACGTTATCACTTATACGCCATTCTTGTTTTGACTGAAGCGAGCAGGTTGTCCAAGGCGTAAAGGATATGTCCCTTGTCCTCATCGGGCAGTGTGGCGATGTCGTTGAGTCTTTTGAGCATATCGGGGGTATGAGATAAAGATAAAGATTAAGAACTGAGATTATTTGAGATCTCTTTAATCTCAATCTTTAATCCCTATCTTTCCGAAGGATTCACCTACGGACAACCTGAAAATACGGCCCATCGCCCCTGAAAGGACGTTGTAAGAACCATGCTACCTTCCTACAACGTCCCTTCGGGGTGGTATTGGCTACATACAACTGGCCATCCCACAGCGAGGTAAACGACGGTAAACCGTTAACAGTAAACTGCGGCACACCGTTCACTGTTTCACTGTTCACCTCTAACCGTTTCACTGAAATTAAACGTTTAATATGCCTTTCACTTTATGTTTTAATTAGTGTGCATTTTATGTTTGGGTAAAAATGGATTGAATACTGAAAAAGAACTTTTGCCCGATAAATTGGTGATGGACAAAATTTATTTTATCAGAAATCAAAAGGTGATGTTAGACCGTGATCTTGCAGGTTTATATGGGGTGGAAACAAGAGTGTTGAACCAGGCGGTGAAAAGGAACATCAGTCGTTTTCCTGAGGATTTCATGTTTCAAATGACACTTGGTGAACAGGAGAATTGGAAATCACAAATTGTGACATCCAATAAGGAGAAAATGGGCATGAGAAAGCCCCCGTTGGTTTTACCGAGCAAGGCCTCACCATGTTGTCTTGTGTACTTAACAGCAATCGGGAAATTATGGTCAATATACAGATTATAAGGATTTTAAGTAGAATGAGGGAAATGATTTTGACCTACAATGAGCTATTATTAAAATTAAATGAACTGGAAGAAAAGGTGGCTGGTCAGGATAATAAGATTAAACAGATATTTTATTACCTGAAGCAATTGATTAAGGACGGGGAGGGGATACCGAGAGGAAAGTCATTGGGCTTAAACAACAATCCAGAAACTAAAAGACCACCCCGCCAACATCCTGTCCATCCCAAAATCCTGCAAATCCTGATTCAGACATAGGAGGTGGGTAACAAACAGTATTACTGGCGGGAATATTGAAAAGAGAAAAAGCCAATTAAAGAATATTAACCACTTAATTATTTAAATATATATTTATATGTGTTAATATAATTAAAATTATTAATTATATATTATTTAAAAGATAATGTATTTTTATTTTTAAATAAGTTTTAATAATTTAGCAGTAAACTAAACTTGAAAAAATTATGAAAACCTACTTTGTTGTGTTATTAATAGCAACAGGATTCTTTTATTCTTGTTCAGGTCCTACCGATCAGTCTGTCAGTAGTGATACTACAACTCCTGAAATTCCCGTAGAAGATTACCTTACCGACGAAGAGATGATGTCTTTGGCTAGTGATTGGTCAGATTCTACAGGGGGGTATATAACTAAAAATGATGCTGAAAACCGTGTTAAGAGGTATAAAAGTTATCTAAGTAAACCTCGTTGGGGTGTTCCTCAAAAAAAACGTACCTATGGTTTTGCAATAGGAAAAGGAAGGATGCAGGAGTTTCTTAATAAAATGGATCAACTACCCGCTGATTCAGCCAATCCTGTTGTTGGGTTTAGGGTTTTTATCAGTCGTAAGCCCCATGGAAACAATAAGGAATATACTGATATCCTGTTTTTACCAGTTTTAGCTGATGGAACAGATTATTATAATATTGATAGTGATACCACCTTTGATAATAGTTTGTACAAAAAGGCAAGCTTCCAAACTGATGATGTCATACTAAACAACAGTAGGCCTTGTCCACCTTATTGTGGAGAGCAATAATTGAAAAAGATGAATATCGATATTTTTATAAGTTATATCTCCATTTTATCACCTCTAATTGGAGTAATTGTATTTTTAAAATACAAACAAAAATTAACAACAAACTCGTTATTTAAATTAATAACGGGTTTGTTGTTGTTTTGGTTTATTGCCGACTTTATAGGATTGATAATGGCAATTAATGGAGTGAACAATCATTATTTAATTAATATCGTAGGAGTTGTTGAGGCAATTTTAATCGTTATTATTTTTTATAAAATACTGTTTAAGTTTAAAACAACGGTTATGATAACCGGGGTTGTATTTATTATAATGTTTACCATATATACATTTGTAATTCAATCGTATGAAACGTTTGCTAATTATGGGAGGGGCATGGAATGTCTGGTGTTTGTTTTTTTTAGTTTTATGTTTTTTTTTCAATTATATAAATACGAAACTGATATCTTTATAGAAGGAAACCCTTTGTTTCTTGTGGTCATTGCTTTTTTTATTTATTTCTCAGGTGCTTTTTTCTCTTATATAATGTTTTTCCTTATGGAGGGTTTTTCAGAAAATTTTATTTTTACATGGAGCCTTCATAATGTTCTTAATATTGTAAAAAACATTATATTGGCTGTTGCAATATGGAAACAAGTAGTGAAATAGATATGCAGGTAATTTATTTAATGGGTTCATTGGCTATGACCGTTATGACTGCCGGTATTATCATTTTTATATTCCTGTTTCAAAGAAAAATTTTCAAGCGCAATTTGGAAATCAAACAAATTGAAGATATGCTTCAGAAGCAGGAATTGAGTACTGCCTATAAAATACTGGAGGGGCAGGATATTGAGCGGAAAAGAATAGCACAGGATATACACGATAATGTAGGGAATATTATGGTCACATTAAAAATGTATGCTGATTTATTGATTAAAAAAAAAGATATTGCTGAAAAAGAACGTATGGCAGGAGAGATCCTTAAACTTGCCGTGATGGGAGGTGAACAATACAGGAACATATCCCATAGTCTTCATTCTGATACATTTGGTCATTTTGGGTTGTCCGTAGCACTTAAGGAGTTATTTGATACAATAAATAATTCAGGTACTGTA
Source organism: Cyclobacteriaceae bacterium (assembly GCA_029882725.1). GTDB lineage: Bacteria > Bacteroidota > Bacteroidia > Cytophagales > Cyclobacteriaceae > JAHEMU01. The sequence continues at coordinate 2,139 of JAOUKG010000018.1, read as the reverse complement.
ACGGCAATTTCGAATATTCAACTGGAGGTTGATCTTTCCAGCGAAGAAAGTAGAAATTTATACCGAATAGTTCAAGAGTTAGTAAATAATACGTTAAAGCATGCGAGTGCTTCCCAAATAAAATTGGAAATAAATACCTTTAAAGGAGATACAATCAGTATGGTTTATGAAGATAATGGAAAAGGATTTCAAGATGAAGAGCTCAAAGAAAATACGTTGGGTTTAAAAGGGATAGAATCAAGGGTTTCTTCTATGTTGGGTGATGTGAAATTTGAATCTGTCCCGGGAAAAGGATTAACCGTTTTAATAGAAATACCACATGTCGAGCACAATTAAAGTAGTATTGGCCGATGACCATGACTTGGTTTTAATGGGAGTAAAAGAAATACTTTCGGGGTTTGATGATATTGAGGTCATGGGTATGGTAAATAATGGTCAGGAAGTGCTTGATTTTTTAGCACATGAATCGGTTGATATTGCTATTCTCGATATCAATATGCCTGTCATGGATGGTATTTCCTGTGCAAAACATATAAAAATTTCTTACCCTGAGGTGAAGGTGATTTTACTTACCCAATATTCTCAGAAAATATTTATTGAAGAAATACTCAAATTAGGAATAGAGGGCTGTTTGTTGAAAAATAACACAGTTGAAGACCTCTATGATGCCGTAATTCGTGTAGATTCAGGTAAGTTCTATTACGACCAAATCAAAAGTTTCACCTCAGAGGAGGTTGAAGTATTTCAGTTTAAACTCACAGAAAGAGAGTTGGAAATCATTAAATTGGCCACATCAGGAGAAACCAGTCGAGAAATAGCCGAAAAATTGTTTATTTCCGAAAACACAGTAACCACCCATCGCAAAAACATCATGCGAAAAACCAAAACCCATAACGTTGCCCAACTGGTCCAATTCGCCCGCGACAACAACATCATATAGTAGCGGTGTAAAATTTTACGCCCTAAAATATTACACCGTAATATTTTTCAAGGTAAAGCCGTAACGTTTTACCCCATTACTCCTAAACAAACCTCTGTTCCGGACGTCCGTCCGGATCTATTTACTCCCCAAAGCCGTAAACCCCCAACCCATAATAAACAGCACCCCCCCAAAAGGCGTAATAGCTCCCAAAATACCGATATTGGTCAGGCACAACGCATAAAGTGAACCGGAAAATAATAGAATACCCAAACCAAAACTCCACACTGCCCATTTTAACCATTTGTTTTCTTTATGAAATCCTATGATTCCAACAATGATCAGCGCAATTGCATGAATAAAATGATATAAAACAGCAGTTTCATAGGTATCAACTCTACCATATTCTTTCAACAATGCTTCCAAACCATGAGCCCCAAAAGCTCCCGTGATTACAGCTATACCACATAAAATACTCCCTAATACTATTGTTTTTGCCATTTGAATTCAGTGCTTTTTGTAAAATTTATATAATAATCCAATGATTCCGGGTTTTTTAAAGCATCCCGATTCAAGGACTTGGGGTCAACTTTCCCTTCAAGTATTTTCTTGACAGGCATCTCTACTTTCTTCCCACTTATGGTATAAGGAATATCAGGAGTGGTAAAAATGGCGTCGGGTACATGGCGGGGTGAACATTGCTTACGGATTTCCGATTTAATTTTATTCATTAACTCAGTGTCTAAACTTATTTTGCCAGACAAAACAATAAATAGTGGCATGTAAAATTCTCCGTTTGCATTTTCCAAACAAATAATTAAACTGTCTTTGATCTCCTTTAATCCGTCCAAAGCCCTATATATTTCACTGGTTCCAATTCTTACTCCGCCTCGGTTTAGTGTGCTGTCAGATCGGCCATAAATTATAATTCCTTTTCTTTTTGTAATCCTGGTCCAGTCTCCATGTCTCCATACACCGGGGAAGTGCTCGAAATAACTTTCCCTGTACCGTTTGAATTCGGGGTCATTCCAGAAATAAACGGGCATACTTGGCATAGGTTGGGTAATAACCATTTCCCCCACTTCATTTTCAACCGGGTGGCCGTTTTCATCCCAGGCTTCCAAATTACATCCCAACGCCCTGCATTGTATTTCTCCTTTGTAAACAGGCCATAAAGGGGTTCCTCCTACAAATGCACTGCAAACATCGGTTCCTCCACT
>JAOUKG010000527.1 GCA_029882725.1 Cyclobacteriaceae bacterium | reverse complement strand
TCAAAGCCAATTTCGGCCAAATTTTCAACTACTTCTTCTTTTTCTTCCACTTCTTTATTTTTATTTTCTTCTTTTGCAGATTCCAGTCTCTGGATCTGTTTTTCAATGTCAATGTCTTCAATTCGATTGAAAAGGACAATACTTTCACCTAAAACTTGTCCGGGTTTTAAAATATTTATGCTTCCCGCACTTTCCCAGGTCAAAATTTCCTGATTGAGTATTTCAAACATCCGTTTTGAGGTAAAAGGAAGGAACGGTTCAGCTACAATAGCAAGGTTGGCAACTGTTTGAAGCGATAGATTCATAATAGTTGCCGCTCGTTCCCTGTTCTCTTTAATTGCTTTCCAGGGTTCTGTGTCGGCCATGTATTTATTTCCAGCCCTGGCCAGATCGATCATGTGGTTTTGAGCTTCTCTAAACCTATAATTCTCAAGAGATTCTGCTATTTTACCCGGTATTGAATTTATTTTTGAGATAATCTCTAAATCAGGATCGAACTTTTCCCCTAATTCAGGAACGGCTCCATCAAAATTTTTGGTGGTGAAATCGACCGCACGTTTCACGAAATTGCCTAAAATAGCCGCAAGTTCGCTGTTGTTACGTGCCTGAAAATCCTTCCAGGTAAAGTCATTATCCTTGGTTTCAGGTGCATTAGCACATAGGGTATACCTCAAAACATCCTGTTTGTCGGGAAAATCCACCAGGTACTCATGAAGCCAAACAGCCCAATTCCTGGAAGTAGATATTTTCTGACCTTCAAGGTTCATGAATTCATTGGCAGGCACATTGTCGGGCAATATATAATCTCCATGCTCCTTAAGAATCGCAGGAAAAATTATACAATGGAACACTATATTGTCTTTTCCAATAAAGTGCAACAATTTTGTATCTTCAGATTGCCAATATTTTTTCCAATCATTTCCTGTTGCTTTTGCCCAATCAATGGTGGCAGAAATATATCCAATAGGAGCATCAAACCACACATACAACACTTTACCTTTTGCTCCCTCCAAAGGAACAGGCACTCCCCAATCCAAATCGCGGGTAATTGCCCTGGCTTTTAAGCCCTGATCGAGCCATGATTTACACTGGCCATATACATTTGTCTTCCATTTATCCTTTTTACCTTCAACGATCCATTTCTTGAGCCATTCCTCGTGCTTTTCCAGAGGTAGGTACCAATGTGAGGTCGTTTTTTTGATAGGTGTGTTTCCACTTAAAGTGGAGTGCGGATTTTTAAGCTCTTCAGGACTAAGAGATGTTCCACAGCTCTCGCACTGATCACCGTAGGCACCATCAAAACCACAACTAGGGCATGTGCCCACAATGTAGCGATCGGCCAGAAACTGCCCTACTTCCTCGTCATAATATTGTTCAGTAGATTTTTCAACAAAACCACCTTTATTATAAATGTGAGTAAAAAAATCTTGCGCAGTAACCCGTTGTGTTTCCGAAGAGGTTCTCGAATAAATATCAAAAGAAATTCCAAACTCCTCGAAGCTTTTGCTAATCATATTGTGGTAAAAATCCACAACCTCCTGGGGCGTTTTTCCCTCCTTCCTCGCTTTCATATCGATGGCCACACCGTGTTCATCTGATCCACCTACAAAGAGCACGTCTCTTTTTTTACTTCTAAGGTACCTTACATAAATATCTGCAGGAACGTATACACCAGCCAAATGGCCAATATGGACAGGTCCATTTGCATAGGGCAAAGCAGAGGTTACTGTATATCTTTTTATTTCTGACATTTTATCTAAAACACTAATTAATTTTTAATACCCAAAGTTTGATTAAAATCATCAAACCTGTTCAACTTCTTTTACCTTTTTATCCACCTTCATGGGTATAATACCGAGCGTATCAAAGAGTTTTTGATCATTATTGAGCTCATTATTGGGGGTAGTTAATAATTTTTCCCCACTGAAAATTGAATTGGCACCGGCCATAAAACACAAGGCCTGCTCTTCCTCCGACATCATTATCCTTCCGGCACTCAATCTAACTCTTGACTTTGGCATAAGGATTCTGGCGGTAGCAATCATTCTTATCATTTCCCAAACAGAAACGCGAGGTTGATTTTCCAAAGGTGTTCCTTCTACCGGCACAAGTGCATTTACAGGCACCGAATCGGGATGTTGTGGCAATGTAGAAAGGGTGTGCAGCATTTTAACACGGTCGTCGTGAGTTTCTCCCAATCCAATTATTCCTCCGGAACAAACCGAAAGTTTGGCTTTTCGAATATTGTCGAGTGTATCCAGTCTATCGTTGTAGGTCCTTGTAGTAATAATATCCGCATAATATTCATCACTGGTATCCAGATTGTGGTTATACGCATGAAGTCCCGCTTCTTTCAGTTTTTTGGCCTGTTCCTCATTGACCATTCCGAGGGTGCAGCAAACTTCCAATCCCATGTCGTTTACTCCTTTGACCATATCCAGCACTTTATCGAAATCACGGTTATCGCGAACTTCCCTCCAGGCTGCCCCCATACAAAAACGTGAAGAACCGGCATCTTTTGCTGCTTTTGCACTTTCCAGTACTGTATCTACATCTAACAGTTTATGTACTTTTACATCCGTATTGTATCTGGCGGCTTGAGGACAATAGGAACAATCCTCAGAACATCCACCTGTTTTAATGGACAACAAAGTTGCCACCTGTACTTCCCCGGGTGTATTGTATTCTTTATGTACAGAAGCTGCCTCAAACACCAACTCCAACAATGGTTTATTATAAAGGGTATTTACCTCTTTAATAGTCCAGTCATTTCTTATCTCTGTCATCATTCAATAGTTAATTCAAAAGGGATTCTAGCTTGTACTCCCTGATATTTTGCTAAATTCTTAATTTTCTTTAAAGTAAAGTAGTATTCCCCAAAATATTCTACACCCAATTTATCTTCTGAAGGTTTATTCATGTTTAAAAACTCCTCCAAAAGGTCCCTTTTTCCGGGGTATTCAACAATTTTATAGTCATCCAGGTCTGCAGCATTGGCTGCCATGGTTATGGCTGTTTCCAAACCACCCAAGGCATCAACAAGTCCGTTATCCAACGCCTGCAATCCCGACCAAACCCTTCCCGAAGCAACAGCAAGTATTTTTTCCTTATCGGTTTTTCTTCCATCGGCCACACGCTGTATAAAAGTATCGTATCCTTTATTTACT
>JAOUKG010000528.1 GCA_029882725.1 Cyclobacteriaceae bacterium | reverse complement strand
GTTATTCAACCTTCAGATACTCGAAAAAAATTAATAAGAGCTTTTGAAATGCTCGAAAATAAGGTGGATAACCTACCGAAAAAGAAACATGGAAATATACCGTTATAGATAATTAATATGGATAAGAAAAGTAAAAAATTTTTGTTTGAGTATTTGAATAATGCTTCTCCAACTGGGTTTGAATCTTCGGGACAAAAAATATGGTTGGATTATATAAAACCCTATATAGACACCTCATTTAGTGATACATATGGTACAATGGTAGGTGTGTTAAACCCTGAAGCTGAGTATAAAGTAGTTATCGAAGCACATGCTGATGAAATTTCCTGGTTTGTGAATTACATTACTGATGATGGTTACATTTATGTACGGAGGAATGGAGGGTCAGATCATCAAATAGCTCCTTCTAAAAGAGTGAATTTACATACCGATAAGGGGATTGTTAAAGGCGTTTTTGGATGGCCTGCCATACATGTTCGAAATCCTCAAAAGGAAGAAGGACCATCACTGAAAAATATTTTTATTGATGTTGGGTGCTCCAATCAAAAGGAAGTTGAAAAATTAGGTATTCATGTCGGAACCGTACTCACATTCGATGATGAATTGATCGAATTGAATGGTAAATATTTAGTAGGTAGGGCATTAGATAACCGAATTGGTGGGTATATGATTGCAGAGGTGGCTCGCAGACTGCATGAAAATAAAGTAAAACTAAACTTTGGATTATATATAGTAAATGCGGTTCAGGAAGAAGTAGGTTTAAGAGGTGCCCAAATGGTTGCTCAAAAAATCAAACCCAATGTGGCCATAGTTACAGATGTATGCCACGATACCTGTTCACCTTTATACGATAAAAAGGAGAGTGGTATGCAGAAAGCTGGAGACGGCCCCGTTCTTACTTATGGGCCTGCTGTTCACAATAATTTATTAAAGCTGATAATTAAGGATGCAGAAAAGGGAAAGATACCATTTCAAAGAGCAGCAGCATCAAGAGCTACAGGAACAGATACTGATGCTTTTGCATATTCAAATGATGGGGTACCTTCCGCTTTGATTTCTCTTCCGTTAAAGTACATGCACACAACAGTTGAAATGGCTCATAAGGATGACGTCAAGCATGTAATTGACTTGATATATGCTTTTGTTACTCAGTTAAATTCAGGGCACGACTTTAGTTATTTTAAATAATAGATAGCTACCCCGTATTTTCTTTCAAGATACTCTGGATTACGTAATATATTGCTATTGCGTAATTCGGATTCAATGTCATTAGGTTAAGAAAAAAAGTGACACTAAGTAATAGGAAAACAATGAAAATAGTTTTTTCTGTTTCTTCATTAAGTTCAACCAACCTCATGAGCCCGGAGCGGTCACTAAACAGTAACCCCGGATTCAAAGCCGACAGGCTTTCAATCCGGGATTAAAATAAAAGCCATAGGAATCGTCCCTGTAGGGGTTGGCTATTTAAACGTCCTTATTAATAAATCTTCTTGTATTTCGTCATGGCTAATTCTTATATGAAATTATACATACACCTTGCTTTGTGAGCAAAGGGCAGAAAAAAGTTAATCAAACCCATTTTGGAAAATCAATGGTATATAAATACTTGAACACATTGACCTCCAAAAATGGGTATTGACTACGATGGTAAATATTTACCGTAAATTAGGTGACCACTACAGGGGCGGGGGCATGGTTGATCCTTTTTCACCGCACCTTCAACCTAACGGCTTGCGACGGTGTTATTATTGGGTGACTCCTCTAGGGCATAAACAAAGTTGAAGACCAAAACTGTGTTCTTTCGTATGGCTTGTTTATGTGTTACAAAGGCTAATCATCTACTTAAGTTAACGGCATTGAATACGAAATACTCAATAGGGTCTGTCTTGAGCATTCTATTACAATTTTTGTTTAAAACTCATATTTTACGAACCTTTCGAAGGTTTAGAACCTTCGAAAGGTTTCGTAAAGTTCGGTGATTTCCCCCAAAAAATTCGTTTATAAACGTTTATACCCGTTTCAATTTAACTTGGTTTTATAATTCAATTAAAGGAAAAATACGGGGGGATTTATATAAATTAACTTTTTCGAGGCTTGAAGAACATAAGGAATGCTATTACTAGAGGTGAAGATTTCCCCTTGTTAAATTCACTGTTTTGTTTAAACCCAATATGTTCAATAGGATTCTATGTTGTTTGGTAGAGGGGAAAGTTTAAGGGTTTAAAAAGCAAAAGGGGAATTAAACTTAATTAGTATTGAATGGATAACCAGACCAATTTTGAGAAGATAAAATGATTTAAGTGTGTAATAAACGGCTAATTGGGGCTATTTATTATAACTTACATTGGGGAGGGGAAAATGCTACTTCCCTACTAAATGATCTTTAAAACTCAAAAATTTCGCATTTAAAACACTAAAAATAAACGTTTAATTTTTTAATCTCATTTGTGCAACAAAATTCTGTTACTCTAATCTGGTTTAACAGTTTGCCCTATAAACAAATTGTTAAGCCAGATTAAATTGTTAGGTTAAATATTTATTTTAAAGTTTAATGGACACCTCGGATATTCCGACCAATTTAGAAAAAAAAGGTCTTTACTAAACTAAATAGTTTTGAACCAAGCATTAAGGTTTTAAAGCTTTCTCAACATCTTCCCAAAAGTGAGGGTATGATTTTGACACAACACCCGGATCTTTAATATTTAGTGAGCTCAGTGAACAGGCAGGCATAAAAGCCATCGCCATGCGGTGATCTTCATAAGTTTCAATTTCAACAGGGGAAGACCAGGGTTTATTTTCATTTTCAACTACCCAAAAACCTTCTTTTTCATGAAAATTGATATTGAATTTTTTCAATTCGTTTTTCAGTGCTGTAATTCTATCAGTTTCCTTAATTCGCAAAGATTGCAGACCCGTCATTGATACTTTTACTTTACATAAACCTGCGGCAACGGCTACCGTTTGAGCGAGATCAGGGCAATCTGTAAAGTCATATTCAAAGGAAGAACTAATCTTTCCTGATTTTCTTAACAACAATCCTTCAGAATCAAATGAACTCTCTACTCCTAAATGAGTCATGATTTCTTGAATAACATGATCTCCTTGAATGGATTTTGGAGTGAGCCCAATTAATTTAACTTCTCCTTTATCTTGTAAAGAAATCAGGC
>JAOUKG010000526.1 GCA_029882725.1 Cyclobacteriaceae bacterium | reverse complement strand
TTTTGTACCGAAAGACTCAGGATAAATAATTTCAAATTTATCCGTTTTTACACTGTACCATTTAAGGGAATGTCTGCTATTTTCAAAAACAGATTGAGAGTACAAAAGCGGACTGCCAAATAGTACAAATATTACAGAAACCAGAATTAATTTCTTCATTTACAGAAATGTTTCCCTAAAGTAATAACTATCGATTCATGACTGCAAGCTTCTTATAAATTAAAGCTCTGTTTTCCGAAGAAATCACTACATAATATATACCATTTGGAATTTTTCTTGTATCTACCTCATGTACTCCATTTTTAAATTCAAATTCACCAGTTAAAACTTCCACACCTCTTTGATCTAATATTCGCCATTGGTAATCATGTTTCAATTGATTTTCAAATTGGAAGTACAATGTGTTTTGAACCGGATTAGGGTACATATCAATATCTTTCACCTCGGCCAATAATTCGTCGTTGAGTCCAACTATTGTAGTATTATCCTTTCTGTTCAAAGGCAATATTTTAGCCTGATAAATATCCTTGGTAACCTGGTCCTGAACAAAAGCAATCAGTTCAACATTATCCGGGTCTAAAATAGGTTTATCTATTAACCAGTTTATTTCATTTAATGTAACTGGCGTGCCTGCAGTCCATACATTATTTAAATACATACCGGCACTGGTATACAAGAGTTTTCTTAGCACATTACGGTAAGTATTAGTTCCATCTGTCAAACTTTTTTCAACAACAGCAATATTAAAAATGACTGGTCTTGCGAAATTTCCGATAGTGGTTAACGTTGGTACTACATGTATGTGATTTGCATCTGTTGCCACTGTATCAAGTTTAATATCAAAAACAGGATCCAACAATGAAGCACTATCCAAGTAGTTTCTTGAAAGCAAGGAGGGGTCACCATTAAAAGTATCGAACTTACCATTCATTAAAACTTTTCCAAATTGATCCACCCCATAATATAATGATCTGGCCGATACATCTTCGGGACTATCATTTCCAAAAAGATCACTTCCCGTAAGGTTCATATGATATTCAATATTTTCAAAGTCCGTATTCCCAGAAATTGCAAATTGCTGATCATACATTGCATAAATATTTCCTATTGCTGCCGTACTTCCAGGATCTCCAGAATCAACAAAACTTTCCAATAAGATCTTTTTAGTTCGTTCTCCAATCCAAATATTATCGAATGCAAATCCATTAAGTGTGGTATTTGGAGGGTTGTTAAGATCACTTGAAAAAGCCATTCTTATCCTTACAGAAGAACGAAGCGCCGGATCAATTTCATCCAGTACATACCTTGCGTTTTTCCAGGCACCAGTCTGGCCAGACCAACCATATTGTATTACATCTTGTCCACCGGGTTTTGAAATTAAACCCTGTTCGTTGTACCAATTAATGCCACCTCCCAGAACGCCTACGGGAAGCCATGTAAAACCTTCATCCACTGAATATTGAACTACAGCACCATCAAAGCCGCTTTGGGCATCTACCCAATAATCAAAACCAATCATAGGTTTTGTCAAATTGGTAAGATCAAAACAAGGACCCAAAACGTAGGAATCTTCCTGAGCATTATAAAAATTCGCAGCATCCTTTTTGGTCCACCACACATTATCAACAGGTTGTATTGTGCTGTTTGTCAATTCAGGTGCATTATAATTCCACCATTGCCAGCTTGAGTTTTGGCTGGCAACCCATCCAAAATTATCTGCTTCAAAATCTGCATAATATGCATCCGTAATACTTGGAGTTGCAATAGCTACCTGAGGAAGAATATCTACTTGTTTAACTAGAGTGTTCACACACCCTTCAGAAGTATTCACCGTCAATGAAACAGAATATGAGCTAGGTACAAGAAATTGGTGTGCAGGATCATCATAAATTCCAAAAGTACGACCTGTGTGAGTTCCAGCCGGAATAGTTTGTCCTGGTAAACCAGAAATAGGTATGTCCCCATCAGCAAAGTCCCAGGTATAACCAGAAACACTTCCTACCGAAACTACAGTGTAATCTTTAAACTGGGTTTGATCTCCATTACAAACACTTCTCCAGTCAAAATCAACTACAGGAGGTGAGCCTACTATCAAGGGTTTTGTGTCAGTACTATTACATCCGTTATCCGTCATAACATCCAATTTTATATTGTATGTACCGGGACCTGCTGCAGAATAGTCGTGCACAGGGTTTTGTTGATTTGAGGAAGTTGCATCTCCAAAATTCCAATCCCAGGAAACTATACTTGTTGGAAACGGTGACGGATTAACAATAGAGGCATCACCAAATGGAACGGGTCCATCAACACAAGAATTTACCAAATTTATATTAGCGATAGGACTAGCAAAAATTGTAATCTGCTTTATGATGGTAGTTGTTGAACCTAAATCATTTTTATACTGGTAAATAATGTCGTAAGTACCTGAAGGAGTATTAGTAGTATTTATAACATATTTCCCTGAAATTGGATCTTGAGTAACCAATCCGAATGTAGGACTGGAAAAGAAAGTTTCAGCAGGATATACAGTTGCTGTTGTAACAGCAGGAATACCATTAAGCTTCACCTGACCAATATCAGCGCAAATTTGAGGACTACCTAAAGCATCAAGAGTTGCTCCGGTAACCGTAAAATCTATGGATGTGGCCGGGTTCACAAAAAATGATTCTGTGAAACTATTTGTACAGGTAGAAGTAGGATTTGTGTATGTATAAGTAACAAAATTTTGACCCAACGTAGCTGCCGCAGGATCAAAAGTAACTTTATCCCTGGCAGGAGGACTTACTATTGTTGTACTTAACCCGGAACCAGGAGCAATTGTAAAATTTCCTCCTGAATTACTTCCTTCTATTAAAATAGGATCATCATTTTCAGCTATTGATCCTGTTGGAGGAGTACCCGTAATAAAAATCACGGGCAGTGGCCTTACATCCAATAATACATTATCACTTATGGAAGTACAAGGACCAATACCGTCAGGATCATCCGTTGTTATTGTTAGTGTAACGAAAGTATTTTCTTCAGTTGGATCCCAAGTGTAATTGGGGTTAATTATTGTATTATTATCAAAACTACCTAGCCCTCCACTCCATGTAATTCCAGTTGCAGAACCACCAAAACTTCCATTTAACTGAATAGAAGGTGTGTCAGCACATATGAACAAACCTGTTCCTGCCGATACC
>JAOUKG010000525.1 GCA_029882725.1 Cyclobacteriaceae bacterium | reverse complement strand
AATTCCCATAGAACTTACCATACTGGCCGGTGAAATCTTCATGATGGAGGTGCAACCAATCGTAGGTAGGTAACTTTCCGTCCAATACTTCACTATCGAAAATCACATCATAGGGAATTTCTGCATAAGAAAGAACCAGTGTTACAGCATCGTCCCACGGTTGCTTGCTTTTCGGACTATAAACTGCGATTTTAGGATATTTTTCCAGGCGCATCACATCTGTATTGGAGGAAGGCGAACTTAATTCTTCCAATATTTGATTTGATTGAGCATCTGAAATTACCTCGTAGCTTACGCCCCGGATAATAAGCTCATTTTCAAATTTTTGGGCATATTTAAATAAAAAACTACCCCCTCTGTAATTTAAAAGCCAACTGACAACCTCATCTTGTTCAAGAATCCAATAAGAAATGCCATATGACTTTAAATGATTGGTTTGCTTTTCATCCATTGGAATAAACAGATAACTAGCCTGAACCTTACAGATTGTTAATAATAATAAGAATAATAAAACAGATTTGCGCATTTCACTTTTCATTTACCCTTCAAATCAGCCATTAAAGTACAAGGGATTCAAATTAACACATTTTATTAATAATAAACGTATAAAGAAGCTATTTTGGTTTCAAATAAAGAAAGACTGTGGATTTAGTTGAAAATATCAGAGAGGGTATGCGATCGGTTGCGGCCAATTTGTTGCGCTCAATACTTACGGCCCTTATTGTAGCTATTGGGATCATGTCGCTAGTTGGGATTTTGACCGCAGTAGATGGAATTCAGAATTCGGTAACAGATAATTTAGCTGATTTGGGAGTAAATACATTCACGATCAATTCTAAAGTGAATTGGGGGCGGCAAAAGGCAGGAGTGGCGGCTAAAAACTATCCTATTCTTACTTATAAGGAAGTTGTTGAATTTGAAAAAAAATTTGATGTACCCGCCAATGTTTCCGTTTATACCAATGTAACGGGTTCTGCAGAAGTGAAGCGTTTATCTAAAAAAACAAACCCCAATGTTTGGTTGATGGGGGGGAATGACGAGTTTATAGCTTTAAAAGGATTGAATATTGAACTAGGAAGGAATTTTTCAATACCAGAAATCCAACATGGAGCAAGTGTGGCGGTAATAGGAGTGAAATTAAAGGAGAAACTTTTTGAAAATGCCGATCCGATTGGTGGTGAAATTGTAGTATTGGGTATTAAAATGAGGGTAATTGGTGTGCTTGAAAGGCAAGGTGAGGTTGGCGGTGGGAGTTATGATAATAGTATAATTGTACCACTTATCACTGCCAATAATATGGGAAGTGACCGCAACCTGATGTACAATGTTAATGTGGGGATATTGGAAAACAGGGACATGGAATCGGCTATGGGAGAGGCTACAGGGCTGATGAGAAAGATCAGGCACGATGGAATTGGCGAAGAAAATAGTTTTGAGATCAAAAAGAGTGAGTCGCTTGCGGAACAATTATCTGAAGTTACGGGGGTGCTTAGAGTAGGAGGGTTTGTTGTTGGAATTATTGCTTTAATAGGTGCAAGTATTGCACTTATGAACATTATGATGGTTTCGGTAACAGAACGAACCCGCGAAGTGGGTATACGGAAAGCTATGGGGGCCACGCCTTCGAGAATCAGGCAGCAGTTTATTATTGAAGCTATTGTGGTTTGTTTAATAGGAGGTTTTGCAGGAATTATTTTTGGAATTGGTATAGGTAATCTGATTTCGAGTATTATGGGAATAAAGGGCTTCATACTTCCCTGGGTTTGGATGTTGTTTGGCGTGGGTACTTGTATTGTAGTAGGATTGATTTCCGGGTATTATCCTGCAAGTAAGGCCGCAGCACTTGATCCCATAGAATCACTTAGGTATGAGTGATCACCGATAAGGGATTTCCGATTCGTGGGGATCTTTTTCCGGGTAATCCAGCAACTCTTCAAGTTTTTTTTCCAATTCGGGGGTAAGGATGTGTTCAATGGTTTCAGCATCTTCATGAACGTGGTCGGGGGCAATATGCATGTATTTTGTAAGGTAAACTTCCCATAAACGATGGAGTTTTACGGTTCTCTGCCCTTTTTCAATCCCTTCGCCGGTGAGGTGAAAGCCTTCGGTATCTTTTTCCAAATATCCATCACGAATTAATAACCTCAATCCTTTCTGAAGTATTTCAGGTTCAAAATTCCTCCATGTTAAAATTTCTTCAGTGGAAAGTGGGGTGTGAATCTTGTTTTTTCTTTCACCGATTTGGTAAAATACCTTCAGGATATTTTCTTTTAACATTCTTGTCTTGAATCTGTAATTTCTAATCAACCTGTAAAAAATACCTTTATGTGGAGCGAAAAAGAAGGAGAAAAAAGCAATTGTAGAAATTACGACCACAATCCAGGGTCCCGTGGGCATGGAAGGTGCGGTAAAGGAAATATAGGCTCCCGTTAGTCCACTAAAACCACCTAAAATGGCAGCCAGTAAAATCATGAATTTAATTTTGTGGGTCCAATAACGGGCTGCAGCTGCGGGTGTAATTAGCATGGCAGCCATAAGTACAACGCCTACACTTTGAATCCCAATAACCACTGCCAGCACAGTAAGTGTAGTAAGGAGATACTCTATTTTTTTTACAGGCAGCCCCAAAGCCTTTGCGTAAGCACTGTCAAAAGCAATAATGGTGAATTCTTTAAAGAAAATCAGTACAGTAATTAGTAAAATAATAGCTACCACAGAAAAAGTAATCAGGTCACTTCCTACCAAACTTGCAGCTTTTCCAAAAAGAAAACTATTCAACCCTGATTGAGCCGCATTACCACTTTTTTGTATCATGGTCAATAAAAAAACACCGACACCAAAAAAAGTAGCCAGGATCAAAGCTATAGCCGTGTCTTCTTTGATTTTGGATTTTGCGGTGATGAAATCAATAAGTACTAAGGATATCCAACCTGTAATAAGAGCCCCTGTAATAAGAAAAATAGGGTTTTTGGAGCCTGATATAATAAAAGCCAGGCATATCCCCGGTAAAACAGCATGCGCAATGGCATCGCCAACCAATGCTTTTTTCTTTAAAAAAGTAAAAGTGCCCACAACAGCAGAGCTTGCTGTGAGTAAAACAGACCCCAGCGCAACATACCGTACACTTGAATCTGAAAATGAAAAAAACTCAATTAAGTTTTCCATTATTATTATTATTTTTCC
>JAOUKG010000524.1 GCA_029882725.1 Cyclobacteriaceae bacterium | reverse complement strand
ATATGGGCTTTATTTTTCTCGTGAGGAGACCACAGGTAGGAATCCACATTCTGCCCCAATAAGGTCACTTCTTTGTATCCTTTTTCAAAAAGTTCTTTTGCTTCATTTAGTATTGAATGCGGGTCACGGCTTCTTTCTCTGCCTCTTGTAAAAGGAACAACACAAAAAGAGCACATATTATCGCAACCTCTCATAATGCTGATAAAGGCTGAAACCCCATTACTATCTAATCTTACCGGGGATATATCGGCGTAAGTTTCTTCTCTTGACAGGAAAGTATTTACAGCTTTTTGTCCATCATCGACTTGTCCAACAAGTTTGGGTAAATCTCTGTATGAATCAGGGCCGGCAACAATATCAACCATTTTTTCTTCTTCTAGCAACTGAGTTTTCAACCGCTCAGCCATGCATCCAAGGATACCAATTATAACCTCTGGCCTTTCTTTCTTATGTATATTTAATTGTTTTAACCTATTTCTTATTGTGGTTTCTGCCTTTTCACGAATACTGCATGTATTTAAAAATATCAAATCTGCTGCAGAACTGTCAGAAGTAGTATCAAACCCATTGTCCTTTAAAATAGAAGTAACTATCTCACTGTCGGAGAAATTCATCTGACAGCCATAGCTTTCAATGTACAATTTCCTTGTTTTACCCGTATTTTCGTTTTGGCTTACCCTTATTTCACAATTTTCAGGTTTTTTATCTTGAACAAAACCTATATCACTGATCAAATTACTCATTTTTAACTATTTTCGAATGCAAAATTATAAAATTGACAATTAATAAATGACATAATGTCATATAATGTTTTGAACTTGGGGAATTAAAAAAGAGAATATGCCAGTAATTTTATCTGTAAGGGGGTTTATGCCTGAAATAGGCGAACAATGTTTTGTGGCAGAGAATGCTACCATAGTTGGTGAAGTAGTATGCGGTGAGAAATGCTCATTTTGGTTTAATGCAGTTGTTAGGGGGGATGTAAACAAAATAAAAATTGGGGATGAAGTGAATATTCAGGACGGTGCCATAATACACGGTACTTTTAAGGCTGCTGATACCATCATTGGAAACCGGGTTTCTGTTGGTCATAACGCAATTGTACATGGATGTACCATTGAAGATGAAGTTTTGATAGGGATGGGGGCTATAGTAATGGATAATGCAGTAATTGGAAAAGGATCAGTAATTGGGGCCGGGGCAATAGTTCTGGCGGGAACCAAGGTACCTCCAAATAGTGTTTATGCAGGGATACCTGCCAAAAAAGTAAAAGATGCAGATGCTTCACATTGGGAAATCATCAGGAGAACAGCCGATAATTATCCAATGTATGCCAGTTGGTTTGATAAAAAATAAATTGAATGGAGTTTGTTAGGATTAAAGAGGGGGAAGAACCTGAGGAGAAAAAGTTTTTCAGAAGTATAAGAGCAGGGATACTTCTCATTGCTATTTTGTGGCTTGTGAAATTTTCAGAATCATTCTTCGGATTCGATTTAACATTCTTAGGAATTTTACCGGGTTCAGCTGTTGGGCTGATAGGAATTTTTACGGGACCCTTTATTCATGCCGATTATGTTCACCTTTTTTCCAATACCTTTTCAGCATTTATTTTAACAGTAGGTCTTTATTATTTTTACAGACCTGTTTTTTTTAAAATTTTGACACTTATATTCTCGCTATCCGGTGTGTTGGTTTGGGTTTGGGGGCGTGAAGCATATCATATTGGATATTCGGGGATAATATATGGAATTTCCTTTTTTATGATTTTTCGGGGGTTCTGGAACGTGAATAGAAGCCAACTTGCTGTTGCTTTCATCGTGCTATTTCTTCAATGGGGAAGCCTTTTTATTGGAATTTTTAATGTAGCAGAAAATGTTTCCTGGGAAGCCCATGCATTTGGGGCATTATCAGGTTTGTTTGTTGGTTTTGTTTTTAGAAAATATTCCACCAATATAAAAAAGGATATGTTGGATGCTTCTCTTACTGAAGATGATGTTGAAATAGAAAAAGAAACGCCTACAGAATTTAGGGTTCTATTTATTGATGATAATGAAGAAAAAGAACCTTTTTGAAAAAAAATACAATTTGTTGGTGTAGAATAAATAAAAAAGTTTAGTCAGATTAAATCCGAATTGTATATTTGCGCCTCAATTAAATGAAATAGAAAGTGAAAAATTTATCTTATATTATTAATACCGTTTTGGCAATTGCTCTAATTATCCTTTATGTATTGCATTTTTCGGAGGGTAATTCCACTGAAGAAGTAGCTAAAGGAGAGGACTCCTTGTCAAATGTGGCTTTTACAGTAGCGTATATTCGTTCAGATAGTCTTGTGAATAATTATGATTTTGTAAAGGATCAAAATGATGCAGTGCAAAAAAGAACATCACAAATGGAACAAGATTATAAAAACAGGGCAGAAAGTTTACAAAGGGAATTTAATGAATACCAAAATAATTTAAGAAACCTTACTATTGGTCAAGCTAAAACGATCGAGGAAGGTTTAGCAAAAAAAGAACAGAATTTAAGGGTTTTTCAGGAAAGTCTCCGTCAGGAACTTATGCAAAAAGAAGCTGAGATTTCAAGAACCTTATATACAAGGGTTACTGAGTTTTTGAAAGAATATAGTGACAAGAACAACATTCAGATGGTTGTTAAGTTCGATACTCAAAGTGATGTACTATATGCAGGTGAAGGTTTGGATATAACTTCAGTAGTGTTGGATGAGTTGAACAAAAGATATAAGGAGGGTGATAGTGTGCCTTCAGATTCCACAAAAGTAGAATAGACAAAAGTAATCACAATTTATTTCAAAAAACTTATATATTTACGGAACTGAATTTTGTTTATAGTTTCGTAATTTATGTTGGATGCTTTATTTGCGGCTTTAAGGGTAAGGCCTGATGAAAGAAATCAGGTTACTTTACTACTACTTAAAGGTTTTTTTATAGGAAGTTTTCTTGCTACTTACCAAGTAGGGGCTGAAACCCTATTCTTAAACAGACTGCCGGAATATCTGGAAGAGGCATTGGTTTTATCCGGGTTATTAGGGGTAATAACCACAGCCTCTTTTTCCATGGCCCAGGGAAGGATTTCCTATAACGCCCTCAGTATTATAAATTTAGTAATACTTACTATTTATACTACTTTAATCTACCTTGGTTATGTTTTTCTTCCCGGCGAA
>JAOUKG010000523.1 GCA_029882725.1 Cyclobacteriaceae bacterium | reverse complement strand
CTTGCGCGACTTCGCTGCACATGAGTTTTTTCATATTATTACCCCTTTAACAATACATTCCAAAGAAATACAAAGTTTCGATTTCAACGACCCAAAAATATCCAAACATCTTTGGCTATACGAAGGGGTAACAGAATATTTTGCAGGTAATGTACAGATCCAGTCGGGACTTATTTCGGCTCAGGATTATATGGGCATGTTGAGACAAAAACTGATAATTTCACAAGATTATTATGACACAGTTGCCTTTACGGATATTAGTAGATATACTATTGAGAAATATTCAGATCAATATTACAACGTATATCAAAAAGGAGCTTTGATAGGTTTGTGCCTTGATTTACAATTATTATCACTTTCAAATGGAGAAATGTCATTACGTGATCTGGTTTTGAAATTATCGGAGCGTTATGGTAAAGATAAAGCCTTTGATGATGACGAGTTGTTTGATGTTATTGGAGAACTTACCTACCCTGAAATAAGAGAATTTTTTGAAGTTTATGTTGAAGGTGACACACCTATAGATTATGCGAAATTTTTTGGTTTGGTAGGTATTAACTTTCAGGAGGAATACCCCTATGAAACAATGACAATCGGTATAGACAATAAGAATATTGGGATTGATCAGGAAACAGGTCAACTTTTTGTTACCAATCTGGAAAATCTTAACGAGATAGGTAAGGAACTGGGCTTTGAGGAAGGTGATATTTTATTAAAAATAAATGATCTTGAAGTGCCACCTCTGGGTCCGGAAATGCAATCTTATTTTGGTGGTATATTAAGTTCATTGGAAGAGGGCAAAGAACTTTCGTACACCGTTTTGAGAAAAAGTGATGAAGGGAAAACTGAATTACGTTTAGCACTGAAAAATCGCAAGGTTACCCAATACGAAAGTTTTGTAATGCTTCCTGATCCAAACGCTACTGAAGAACAATTGAGATTGAGGGATTTGTGGTTTTATGGGGAAGAAATCCCGTAGAGCCTATTGCCCGTAGGCCCATGAGGTATCATAGTATAGCCACGAGGCATCGTGGCTATACTATGATATGGAAATGCCCATTACTTTTACAAATTCGTTCAGATCTTCATCTTCGTTGAATACATTTATGGCAAGGCGTACAGAGTTGCCTCTTACGGAGGCAAATATTTTATGGTCCTTTAAATTTTGTTGTAATTTATTGACGTTCAGGTTGAGTTTTCGGATACCAATTAGGTGGGATCCTCTGTATTTTGAATCTTCAATTTCAAAGCCTTTTTCTTTCAACTTTTCCAACCAGGGGTTGCCAAGGTGCTTTGCATACTCTTGAATTTCTTGTATTTTCCATGAGTTAAGTTGCCTTATTGCCTGCAGCATCATCGGGATTAAAATAAAGTTACTGTGTTCCCCCACCTCATAGCGCAATGAACCTTTTTGATATTCAGGGCTATATTTTACTAATCCTGAGAAATCCTCACTATTTAAACGGTTAATCCAATTTTCTTCCAGGGGTTCCCCGTTGTCAAATGCTTCTCCAAAATAGGCCAATCCTATGGAATAGGGTCCAAAAAGCCACTTATATCCGGCACAGATTAAGGCGTCTGGTTGGAATTCCTTTATTGAAAAAGGCAGAGCCCCCACAGATTGCGTGCCGTCAATGACTAGTAAAGCCCCCACCTCTTTGGTTGCTTTCCTGATGGTTTTGAGATCAAACAAGGTACCGTCAGACCAATGCACATGGGGGAGAGCAACAAGTACAGTATTGTTATCAATGGCGGCTAAAACATCTTCATTCCATTGTTTTCCCCTTTCATTTGTATTGTCACGGGCCTTTACAGAGCGGACTTCCATGTTTTTGGATTCCCCAATTTTCAACCAGGGATATACATTACTTGGAAATTGTTCTGCCAGAACCACGATATTTTTCCCTTTTCCTCCTTTCATGTTTTTTGCAACTGTTGCCATGCCATAAGAAACAGAAGGGATCGTCACAATCCGGAATGGGTCTGTGCAATCAATTAGTCGGGCATATTCATTACGAAGCTCATTGGTTTCTGTGAAAAAATCTTCAGGACTTACATTATAAGGTTGGGATTTACCTTTCATTCCTTGAATTCCGGCCTCTTGCACACTTTTCATTAAAGGGGACATGTAAGCGCAGTTTAAATAATGAACTCCTTCTTCAAGAGAGAACAGATGTTTTTGAGATTCCAACATGTTTAATTTTTTAATTGCAAACTATCTCTTAAATATTCAAAATTACTACTGTTTTTACTCCAATAATCAGTATGAAGGGTTTTTAAAAGGGTGCCAGTGGAAATAAAACTTTCTCCTTTTTCCGAAATATCCTTTTCCTCCCACCTTTCTATGATATAAGGAAAGTCATTTTTAAACTCAATTGAGATTTCCCTTTTTCCGTTATTGTATTTTACAGAATAGACTGTAGTTGAATCGAGAGGAGTAAGTGTGCCTGTAGCTTTCTCTACAGAAAAGGGAATGTGGTAAAAACGATTGTAAAATGATGAAGCTATTATTTCAAACTCTCCGGTAGGAAGAGCTCCGGGGTTTAATCTGGTTCTGGTAAATAGTTCATCTTCCAATACCGCAGCCGATAATTTTTCTTGCCTGTCTCCCTCGGTTTCAAAATAACTATAACCAACAAACTCGTAGCTGTTTCCTTTTAAGTTGAACTGTGAAAAAGCTTGTCCACACCACTCTTGACTGCTCAGTGCAGATTTCAAGGTTTTGGGATGGTGGTATGAATCAATTGGTGTAAACACCGACAACATCATGGAGTAGGGGTAAATGCCAGTAAGGAAGTTTCTGGTGAAATTCATTTTCATCACAGTTACCTCATCCTCACCCGCCTCTTTGGGGTTATCGAGCTTTACCTGTTTTTTGTTTGAAAAAGGCTCGGTAACAAAGATCATAACAGCCTCTCCCATTCTTATTTCACCGTATCGGCTTTGTTGTAAACTATAACTCGCTACTTCAGCTTTGGAAGAGTACCAATATTCACCAAATTGATCGGCAGTGTATTGCACAGGTACATTTGAAAAAGAGGAGGAACTTAGATTTTGCTCACAGGAAGTGATAAAAATCAAAAGGACAAATGGGAAAATTTTCATAATTCTATTGGTTAAAGGTTTAACCCGGATTTAATGCCGTTAAGTTAAGGGAAAAATGATCCCAGGTAATGGAGTAGCAAT